>JBDRDQ010000090.1:0-9014 GCA_043820695.1 Gemmatimonadota bacterium
GTGGGGTTGATCGCGGGACTCATGCGGGCCGGGGACCTGGTGGTTGCAGACCAGTACGCACACGCCTCCGTGGTTGACGGAATGATTCTCTCGAAGGCCCAGAGCAGGTTTTTCCGGCACAATCGTCCGCAGGACCTGGACCGGAAACTGAAGGGTTTCGAGGGAAAGAAGCTGGTGGTTGTCGAGGGCGTGTACTCCATGGATGGAGACCTCACACCCCTTCCGGAGATCGTGGAAGTCTGCCGTGCCCACGGGGCTCGGATACTCATCGACGAGGCGCACTCCACCTTTCTGTTCGGAGAAAAGGGGCGTGGAGTGGCTGAACACTTCGGCTTGGATGACGAAGTCGATATCCATCTCGGGACTTTTTCAAAGAGCCTCGGTGGGCAGGGAGGCTTCGTCGCCGGGTCCAAGTCCCTTATCGACTACGTCCGGGGGTTCTCCCGTTCCAGGTTTTTCTCCTGCGCACTGGCTCCCCCGATCGTAGGGGGGCTCATCAAGGCCCTTGAGCTGGTGGAGAAGGAGCCGGAGCTGCGGAAGAGGCTTTGGGCCAACGTCGATTTCATGCAGAAACGGTTGAGATCCGGCGGAGTCGACATCGGGGATTCGGAGTCACAGGTCATCCCCATCATGATTCGAAACGACGCGACGGTATTCGATATCGGTGAGCAGCTGTTTCGGGAGGGGATCTTCATCAATCCGGTGAAGTACCCCGCCGTCGGGAAGCACAAATCGAGATTCCGTATGTCCATTTCCGCGGCCCACTCCCAAGCGGAGTTGGAGGAGGGTGCGGATATCATCATTCGGGTTCTCGAACGGAACGGCATCGTTTCCTGACCACATCTTCTTTGTAGCGACCTCATGCGACTTACGACTTACGAGTTCAAGCACTGCATTGGCGCCATGTTCGAGATGAGCACTGCCGACGCCCGAAAGATCCTCCCAGGCCACCTGTATCCATTGGAGGTACAGCACACCCGGAGCGTGTTTGCGGTTCTCGCATTCCAGTTCACCGAGAGTGAGGTCGGCGCCTACGACGAGGTTGTGCTCTCGGTGGTGACTCCGCCTCGGGTCGAGCCTGGAAAACCGCTGCCCAAGGCGGCGTTCTACCCCTTCATGCTGGCTACCAGCACGGCAGCCGCTCGAAAACACGCCATCGAGCGTTGGAACCTTCCCCACTATATGAAGGACCTGGAGTTCTCCTTCGAGGAGGCCGACGGGAAGATGCGGGTTGCCGTGTTTGATGAGGGGTCTCCGGTCCTGGAGCTCAGGGTAAGCGAGCACTCCTTCGCACAGGTCACCAACCCCTACCATTGCTTCATGACGGATGGGGATGAGCGGTTGAAGGTGAATATCTTCATGAACGCGGCCCACTCCCAACATGAGGAAGAGACCGGTGAGCTCGTTTTGTACGAGCACCCCATGACCGAATCTCTCACTCTGCAGGAAGTGTCTTCCTACCCCTTCAGGGAGGAGTGGTACGGGCCCGGCATCCAGACTTTTGAAGAGGTAGAGCGGATCTGATCGGGGCGGATTCAACCCGCGAGGGGGTCTTTGTCATCTTCAACCCCGCCTCGAATGGAGGGCGGGGTGAGAAGAGGATTCCCCGCTATCTGGAGCTCCTTCGGCGGCACCTTCCGCAATTCGACCATGCGGTCAGCGCAAGAAGCGGCGACGAGGCTTCGCTGACTGAGGAAGCCCTTCGGACCGGGTACCACACCATCGTGGCGGCCGGTGGGGACGGGACCTGGAGCGCGGTGGCCGACCGGATCCTCAGCTTGAATCGAGGGGACGTAACCTTCGGCGTCCTACCCGGCGGCACTGGCAATGATTTTTGCCGAAACCTGGGAATCCCGGGGAACGACCTCGAGGGTGCGGTCAGGAACCTGGTCGAAGGGAAGGTGATATCGGTGGACGCCGGGCGTATCGTGGGGCCCTCCCGGCATGAAGACCGCGGCGATGCCACCCGGGAGGGACGTTTCTTCCTCAACGTCGTCGGGTTCGGATTCGATGTGGCGGTGGTGGATGGCGCGAAGGGGGCCAGCTTCCTCAGGGGCGAATTGCTCTACAAGGCCACGGCCGTTCAACAGCTCTTCCGGTTTCCAGGATTCCAGGTGACGCTGGAAGATGACGAGGGCTTCAGGCGGTCCGACCCGACCCTCATGCTCACCGTCACCAATGGGGAACATTTCGGCGGGGGATTCCCCATTGCCCCCGGCGCCTCCGTGCAAGATGGTCTCCTCCACGCATGCTACATCGGGGACGCGAAGCCCCTCCGCCGCCTGGTCCTTTTCGACAAGGCAGGGAAGGGGCGCCACGAGGGGTCGCGGGAGGTCGATAGCCGGGCCGCCACCCGATTCAGGCTCAGCTTTCCCCGGCCGTTTCGGTTCGAGGTGGATGGGGACGTCTATGCGGCCTCTGAGTGTGGGCTTACCCTCGAGGTCATGAAGGGAGCGCTCAGAGTCCTGGCCCCTTAGCCTCCGACTACTGATTCGGCAACCAGGACGACCGGAGCGCTGAGTGCATCATCGGTATTGAACTCCCAGATGAGGATGTTCCCCTCTCTCTCGTGGGCGTTGGTGGTCGTGACCCGGCCGGGCATGGTCAATCGGAAGATGACCTCTCCCCCCGCTTGGGACATGCCTGGAAGGAGGTAGTCGAGCCGTTCGGTGGGATCTCCCCCTTCAAAATCGTCGGAGAACAAATCCAGCCTCTTCCTGAGGGCTTCTTCGGAAGCGTTTGGGTTTTTCGCCCGGACGATTTTGATGGACGAAGTGGTGATCCGGTCCAGCGCCTGATTCCAGAGCCGGTCTTCCTCCTCGCTGGACGTATCCAGCACTCCCTCCTCGACAGCAGACCAGAGACCGGCCCTGGCTGCACCGATGATCTCGCCCCGGTCTCGATCCGAAAGGTCGGGATAGCTCCTTTGAACGGACCGCTCCATTTCCATCAGGATTCCCTCGATGAAAGCATCGAGACCGTTCTCCCAAGTGAACGATTCCTGATAACTGAAAGCCACGCTCCCGTCGGTCCCTCCGCTCGACCGTACCCGCACCCGATTCCGGAAATGGACGTCCCCGAGAGTCACGTGACCTATGGTCGAATCGGCGGTGAAGGGTCGGGTGCCATGGATGTGGAGCTCGTCGTTCAGACGCGACCAAGAACTCAGGTCGTCGATCCTTGTCTCCCGAGTGAAAACGTTCGTCGTATCTCCGTTGTTCTGCAGCTCGACGTGGTGGTCCCACCCCTTCTCCTCCGAAAAGGACCAGAGATCGACGAACTCCTGCCGGGAGACGCCTTCGGTGAGGCGGTGGGCGTCGGTTACCTCGACGTTCACGGCCCTGTGTCCGCTTCCGTCCGGGTTGAGAGTGGTTTCGATGGTGTATTCCATACAGCCGCTCAACCCCACCAAGGAGAGAGCCACCATACCGCGCCTGATTCCGAGTCTGTTCTTGTTTGATGCCATTTCCTGTTTCCTCCTCTCATCTATTCGCCCTCCATTCCCAGCTGCCGAATGGAGCGCTCTAGCTCAGGAGTTCGATAAGCGGGGACTTGGGTACGACCATGTCAGGAGGGAGTCCGGAGGTCGCCAGCCACTTGGCGAGGTCGCCGGCCCTCACCTCGTTTCGCTCCCCGAAGGTGGTCAAAGCATCGGCGAGAAGACCGAAGAGTTCCCTCAGCTCCGGCGGCGGCCGAACGGAGGTTCCCAGAAGATTCTGGAGCTGCGACGCCTTAAAAAGGACCATGTCTGCCGGGTAGTTCCCAAGGAGCTCCACCAGGGCTTCCACGGTGATGGATTCCTGCCCCGCCAGAGCATAGTTCAGAGCTCGGGCGCGGTTCCTTCCGCTTCCGGCCAATTGGGCGGTTCGCTCCACCCACTCCGTTCTGGGGTCAAGCTCGGCCATCCCTCTCTCGAGTTCCACGATCTGTTCGGCCATCTCATTTCCTCTGGCCTTCGTCTGTCTCAACTCTGAGAAGAGGAAACCGGTGGAGAAGAGAAGAATGACGGACGCGGCTGCCAGGGTCGGAGCCAGCCAAGGAAACCTTCGGGGCAAAGGCGTCTCCCCGGAACCGAGCGGCCCAAAGGGTGGTCGCGGGATGCCCGCCGGGATGGTGACGCTGGAGACCTTCGAAGAAGGAACGTCTGCGGGAACGTTCGCGGAAACCACTACAGGCTCCGCCTGCACCCCGGCCTGAACCCTGGGC
Organism: Gemmatimonadota bacterium; assembly: GCA_043820695.1. Lineage (GTDB taxonomy): Bacteria > Gemmatimonadota > Gemmatimonadetes > Longimicrobiales > Gaopeijiaceae > JABDNZ01. The sequence goes on from JBDRDQ010000090.1 coordinate 4,207, forward strand.
CACAAGGAAGCCAGGATCTCATCGGGGACGGCAGCCTCGATTTCCTCCAAAGATGGAAGGGCCAGGTGCTCCTGGACTTTCAGCAGCATGGCGCAGTCGTAGCAGGAGAGGGAATGGTGGTGGAGCTGCACCACCCCCTCCTCCGGCAAAGTGCCGTTCAGGAGCTCATCGAGTTGGTCCTCGAAGATCTGGCAGTCGATTTCCTTCTTCACGTGCTCTTCTCCATCTCTCGAAGCATTGTAGCCAGCCGCTTTCTGGCGAAGTGCAGTGTCGTCCTGAGGGTCCCGGGTTTGATCCCCAGAGCGTGGGCGACGGATTTCTGATCTTCCCGTTCCATGTCCACCCGAAGGAAGACTTGGCGTTGGCTCTCGCTCAGGTGGCCCAGGGCCACCACCAGGCGTTCGTGGAACTCGCGGCGCTCCAGGTCTTCCTCGGGGCCCCCGGGGGTCGGGCCTCTCATTCGGGAGATTACCTCGTCGCCTGGCGTCGATTCGTACCGAACCCATCCCCTCCGCAGGTGATCGAGGCAGCCGTTTCGGTGAATCGCGTGGATCCATGCGCTGAAGGAGCGGTGCGGATCCCAGCGGCCGATCTGGCGGTGGACCTTGATCCAGGTGTCCTGGGTGAGGTCCCTGGCCCACTCCCAATCAACGGAGTATCGATAGGCCATGGCTATGAGGGTTCGGCTGAGGGAATCCACCAGAACTCGGAAGCTCCCTTCGTCTCCTTCCCTGAAGGCGACAGCCAGTGATTTCAGATCGTGCTCGTCCAAGCGGGCCTCTCCCTCGTCAGCTCCTTGGCCTCATAAGGGGATACGGATGGAATGATGGGAATGTTAATGGACAGGAGCGTCCAGAGTGAAAAGACAATGAGGGTCCATGCTGGCCTCCCCGAGATTCCTCCGTAGATTCCGTCCCGCCACAGTCGTCATCCATTCCCTCCCCGGACGGGATTCCCATGAAGCCGAAAGCCGCCTTCGCCCTGGCCCTCGCCCTTTCCTACACCATGAACCCCGGGTCGGCCTGGGCCCAGGCACCCTCAACCGTCGACCCTGCCTCGGTCGACGCCATCTTCCAGGCCTTCGACGGCACCCGGACTCCCGGATGTGCCGTGGGAGTAAGCTCGGGAGGGGTTCCCGTTCTCCTCCAGGCCTACGGCATGGCGGATCTGGAGCACGACGTCCCGAACACGGCCGAGACCATCTTCGAGCCCGGATCGGTGTCGAAGCAATTCACTGCCGCCGCTACAGTGCTCCTGGCTCTGGACGGGAAGCTCTCCCTGGATGACGACGTCCGGGACTACATCCCGGAGCTTCCGGACTATGAGGAGGTGGTGACCATCCGGCACCTCCTGAACCACACCAGTGGGCTGCGTGATTGGGGTTCCGTTGCGGGGATCGAGGGATGGCCGCGGACCCGGCGGGCCCACACCCACATGCATGTTTTGGACATCGCCAGCCGTCAGCTCTCCCTCAACTACCCACCCGGGGAGTACTACTCGTACACCAACACGGGTTACAACCTCCAGGCGATTCTGGTTGAGCGTGTGAGTGGTATGCCCTTCGCAGAGTTCTCCAGGAGAAGGATCTTCGAGCCTCTGGGACTTACCCACACGGAGTGGAGGGACGACTTCACCCGCGTGGTGAAAGACCGGGCCATCGCCTATGGCGCGAACCGGGACGGCAGTTGGTCGATGCTGATGCCCTTCGAAGACGTGCACGGGAACGGCGGACTGCTGACTACGGTTGAGGATCTTCTCCGGTTCACCCAAAACCTGGTGACCGGGGAACTCGGTGGGCCCCGGTTCATCGAGGAGATGCATAAGCAGGGCGTCCTGAATTCCGGCCAGACCATCGCCTACGCCAGCGGCCTCCAGCTCCGGGACTACAAAGGGGTCCCCAAAGTGGAGCACAGCGGCTCTACCGCGGGTTATCGGGGCCACTTGGCCCGATTCCCCGATCAGGGGATCGCGGTTTCTGTGATGTGCAACGCCACGACGGGCAATGCTGGGCAGCTGCTTAACGAGGTGGCTGATCTTTACTTGGGCGACGCCGTGAGTGAGGGTGCTTCCGAGGCCCAAGCGCCGGCGGTGGAGGTGCAGCGGGAAAGGCTGGAGTCCCTAGCCGGCGGATACCGGGATATGAGGCGGGAGGCCTTCGTTCGGATCACGGCCACGGAGCGGGGCCTCCGGATGGGGGGAACGAATCTTCTTCCAGTGACCGCGAACCGGTTCGAGGCGGGGGCCACAGTGCTGGAGTTTGAAGCCGCGCCCGTCTCCGGTGGCCGGCCGGAGGCGGTTATGAACACCGCCGGCGCCGAGAATGTGCGCCTGGAACCCGTACCCGCGTTCGACCCCGCTGAGGCCCAACTGAGAGAGTACACCGGCACCTACCGAAGCGACGAAGCTGAAGCGACCTACACGGTCGAGATCGAGAACGGGACCTTCGTTCTGAAGGATCGATGGGGCCAAGGCCGCCTGTTGCAGCCCCTCTACCCGGACGCCTTCGGGGGTGGCGGCACGACGTACATCTTCCGCCGGAATGGGTCTGGGGAGGTGGTTGGGATGAGCCTGAGTGAGGAGCGGGTCTGGGAACTCAGCTTCCGGAGGGTAGGGTGATCATGATCGCCCGGATGAACTGGCTTTCCGGGAAAGGAGGATTGACAGGCTCGCTGGCGTGGATAAACTAGGGTGTTCGTAGAATTCGGGGCGGCCCACCGGATGCAGGGTGGGCCGCTTTTCACTTGGGGAAGCTGATGATCATTGTTTTTGAGGCCCAGGCCACCGAGGAGCAGATCAGGGCCGCTCAGGCCAAGGTCGAAGGGTTGAAGCTGGCGGTGCACCGCTCCGATGGTGTCGACCGGACGGTTCTGGGGTTGGTCGGCGACATAGGGCGGATCGATCCGCGCAAGTTCGAGCTCCTGGCCGGTGTCCACCAGGTGCTCCGGATCAGCTCTCCGTTCAAGATGGCCAGCCGGGATTTCCACCCTGAGGACACCATCGTTCAGGTGGGGGAGGTATCCATCGGCGGGACCGAGGTCGTGCTCATAGCGGGCCCATGTGCGGTTGAGAGTGAGGAGATGATTCACCAGACTGCCCGGGCGGTTGCGGGGGCAGGTGCTCGTATGCTGCGAGGCGGCGCCTTCAAACCGCGCACATCTCCGTATTCGTTCCGCGGCATGGGGGAGGAAGGGCTAAAGTTCCTTCGGGCCGCTGCCGACGAATACGGCCTCGCGGTGGTGACGGAGGTGATGACTATAGAGCAGATCCCAATCATAGCCGAATACGCGGATCTCCTCCAGGTGGGGACTCGGAACATGCAGAACTTCCCCCTGCTGGTCGAGCTCGGGAAGGCGAAGAAACCGGTTCTCCTCAAGCGCGGACTCGCCGCAACCATCAATGACTGGCTGATGAGCGCCGAGTACATCCTGTCCGAGGGGAACCCCGATGTGATCCTGTGCGAGCGGGGAATTCGGACCTTCGAGACGGCAACGCGCAATACCATGGATCTGGCGGCGGTGCCGGTGATCCATCATTTGTCCCATCTGCCGATCGTGTGCGACCCGAGCCACGGCACCGGCTTTCGCAGGTATGTCGCGCCGCTGGCCCGGGCCTCGGTTGCGGCAGGCGCTGACGGAGTCATGGTGGAGGTCCACCCGGACCCTGACAGCGCCACATCTGATGGGCCCCAGACTCTTACCTTCGACGAGTTCACTGCGCTGGCCAACCGGTGCCGGATCATCGCGACGACTCTCGGTCGCCGAATCGCTAAGGGCCGCGCCCATGGTTGATGGGCCCTCCCCGGCCTCCGGTCTCAGGCGCGTGGTGTTTATCGGCGCCGGGCTGATTGGGGGCTCCCTCGCCCTCGCGATCAAGCGCCGCAGGACGGATACCCGAGTGGTTTGCCTAGACCTACCTCACCGACTGGGCGCCGTCCGGAATGCGGGTGTGGCCGACGAGGTCGGCTCCACACTGGACTTTGCGGACTATCTGCCCGGCTGTGGGCTCCTGGTTCTCGCTACCCCGGTGGACAGGATCCTGACCCTGCTCGACGAAATCGGCCCGTATCTGACGCCGGGAACCATTGTCACCGACGTGGGCTCCACGAAAGCCGAGATCTGCAGAAAAGCCCGGGCCGCCCTGCCGGGTGGGGTCCATTTCATAGGCGGCCACCCCATCGCGGGCTCTGAAACGTCAGGGGTGGAAGACGCCGATCCGCTGCTGTTCAATGACCGTGTGTACATGCTATGTCCCGACCAGGAGACCCCGCCGGAAGCGATGCTTGCGATGCTCGACATCGTGGAGGATCTGTCGGCGGTGCCGGTAACGATCGAGCCGGAGGAACACGACCGGATCCTGGCGGTGGTCAGCCACGTGCCGCAGCTCGTCGCGATTGCGCTCGTCCACGCAGCCTTGGAGGACGATGGGACCCACGGGCTGCTGGATACCATCGTTGGCCCTGGATTCCTCGGCCTCACGCGGGTGGCAGCGTCCGACTTCGAGGTATGGCGGAGTATTCTGGGAACGAACCTCCGGGCAATCCGCGGGGGCCTCGACCGGCTGGAGGCGAGCCTCGCCGCCGTCCGGGGCTCGTTGGGTACGGCGGAATTGGGCGCACTGTGGCAATCGGTGAGCAGCCGCCGGCGGAAGATGAGTGTTGACACCCTGCCGCGCCCGCGCAAGGCGGAATTGCGTCAGTTGGTGGATCGATACGACGAACAAATCCTGAAGGCGTTGGGGAACCGGCTCAAGGTCGTGCGGAAGATCGGCAACATCAAGCAGTCGGTGGCGATGCAGGTGGGGGATCCGGA
>JBDRDQ010000091.1:0-9241 GCA_043820695.1 Gemmatimonadota bacterium
ACTTTCCCGGAGGCCCGCTAGCATGGACCCCATCGTCGAGTGCGTTCCCAATATCTCCGAAGGTAGGAATCCCAGTGCTATCAAGGAGGTAACCGACGCGATCGAGGCTGTTGCCGAGGTACGCCTCCTGGACGTGGACCCCGGTGAAAAGACGAATCGCACGGTCATCACCTTCGTTGGACCCCCGGCGGCGGTGGAGGAAGCGGCTTTCCAGACGGTAAGGAGGGCAGCCCAGGTCATCGACATGGCCGGGCACCAGGGGGAACACCCCCGAATGGGAGCCACGGACGTGGTGCCCTTCGTCCCCGTGGCCGGCGTCACCATGGAAGAGTGCGCGGAGATGGCCCGTAGGGTCGGGGCCCGCATCGGCGACGAGCTTGGCATCCCAGTGTATCTCTACGAAAACGCCGCGTCCCGTCCCGAACGCCGGAACCTGGCCAAGGTTCGCTCAGGGGAGTACGAGGGGCTGAAAGAGAAGCTCAGCGACCCGGAATGGGCCCCGGATTTTGGCCCGGCGGTCTTCAACCCCCGTGCGGGGGCGACGGCGGTGGGGGCCCGGGAATTTCTGGTTGCCTATAACATCAATCTCAACTCCACCGACCGACGGTACGCCAACGAAATCGCCTATGTCTTGAGAGAGCGGGGGCGGTGGAAGAGGACCGGGAACACCACCCCCTTCTATTACAAAGGTGATGTCGTGGACTTCCCGGGGGACGGGAGCTACCCCTGCGGCCCCTGCGATTTTGTGGGCGGTTCCTTCCAGGAGTTGGAGAAGCACTACCGGGATGAGCACGGCGGGGATCTCCGCGCCCGCTACGATGCCCTGGAGATCGACCCCGAGAACCCCACGGGTCATGTCTTCACGGATGGACTCTTCGATCAGGTGAAAGCCATCGGGTGGGTCATCGATGAGTACAACCGTGCCCAGATCTCAATGAACCTCACCAACTTCCGGGTCTCATCGTTTCATGACGTCCTGGAAGCCGCTCGGGAGGAGGCTCGGAAGCGGGGGATCGTCATCACCGGCTCGGAGATCGTGGGCCTCATCCCCTTCGAGGCCATCCGGGAAGCCGGGCGTTTTTACCGGAAACGGATGATGAAGTCCCCGGGCATCCCGGTGCCGGACCTGGTGGAGACGGCCATCCAGTCCATGGGTCTCAGGGACGTGGCTCCCTTCGAGCCCAAGGAGAAGGTCCTCGCCATGCCCCGGGTGGATGGGCCCTTGGTTCTCAGGGCCACCTACGACTTTGTGGACGAGGTCTCTCGGGACACCGCCGCCCCCGGAGGCGGCTCCGTTTCGGCCCTTGCCGGGGCCCTAGGAGCGGCACTGGGGGCCATGGTGGCCAACCTCTCCATCGGAAAGGGGGAGTTCGACGACCGGTACCAGGAACTCTGTGAACTGGCCGAAAACGCACAGGAGCTCAAGGACGCGCTGGTGAGGGGGGTCGACGAAGACACCAAAGCTTTCGACGAGGTCATGACTGGGCTACGAATGCCCAAGGATACCCCGGGGGAGCGGGAGGCCAGGACCGAAGCCATCCAACGAGGATACAAGGCCGCCACGCTGGTTCCGCTCTCGACGGTGGAGCACTGCCGGGATGCCCTCCGCCTCTGCCTTCAGATGGTAAGGATGGCCCCTGAGGAGATGGTGAGCGATGTGGGGACCGGAGCCCTGGTGGCGAGAGCCGGGCTCATCGGAGCCGCCTACAACGTCCGCATCAACCTGAAGAGCATCAAAGACGAAGCTTTTCGCCAGAATATGCGGAGCCGGCTTTCCGGGCTCGTAGAGGAAGGGGAGGCTCTGGCGAAGGAGGTGGAGGCCGTGATGGAAGAAGTGTTGGCCAGCTAACACCGGCGCAGCGGGAGAGAGCTTAACCACGTACATTAATGATGCATTCACCCCCAAGGGAGGAGCATCATGGTCAGCGATCGCGGTTTTTCCCGCAGGAACTTCCTCAAGCTCGGCCTCGGCACCGCCGCACTTTCCCTAACCTCGGTCGAGGCTCTCAATGGAGCCGTCTACGCCCGGGTTGCCGAACTGAACCGGCAGTTCCTGGATCAGGAAAGTCCGGACGGGGCCTATTGGGAAGCCCTACGGAAGCACTACCTCTTCCAGGACGGGCTCATCATGATGAACAACGGCACGGTCGGCCCCATGCCGGAACCGGTGTTCAACACCCTCACATCCAGCTTTAAAATCCAGTGTACGACCCCGTGCGAGGTCTACAATACCTTTGACACGCGCCGGGAAGAGGTCCGAAACAAGGTGGCACGATTTCTCGGGGCATCCCCTGAAGAGATCGTTCTTACTCGGAACACCACGGAGGGGATGAACTTCGTGGCCAACGGTCTGGAGCTGGAGCCCGGTGACGAGATCCTCATGTCGGACATGGAGCATCCGGCGGGGATCCAACCCTGGGCATTGAAGGCCGCCCGGTATGGAGTGGTGTTGAAGGAAGTGCCCCTGGGATTACCGCCGGCCTCCGTAGACGAGATCGTCGGATCCTTTGAACGGGCCATTACGCCAAGGACCAAGGTCATCAACATCAGTCACACCGTCTTCATTTCGGGCCTTATCACTCCCATCAAGGAGCTGAGTGAGATGGCCCACCGACATGGGGTCCTGGTGCTGGCCGACAGTGCCCACGGTCCGGGCATGTTGGACCTGGACCTCAACGACATGGGTGTCGACTTCTTCGCCGCCAGCCCGTACAAATGGCTCGGCGCACCCTGCGGCACCGGAATCCTCTATGTCCGCAGAGACGTCCAGGACCGCCTCTGGCCCACCATCGCCAATTCGGGCTGGGACACGCGGGAAGACGCCACTCGTTTCGAAACGCTGGGCCAACGGGCCGACCCCCTCATATTCGCCCTCGGGGAAGCGGTGGACTTCCAAACCATAGTTGGAAAGGAACGGATCCAACGGAGAATCCAAAGCCTCGCCACTCACCTCAAAGAGGAGCTATCCGAGATCCCATCTGTACGCCTCCACACCAGCATGGATCCCTATCTGACCGCGGGTCTCACCGCTTTCTCCATGGAAGGCAAGGATCCACAGGTGATCATGGATTACCTGCGGGAGCGTTACAACCTGGTGGTTCGAACCATTGGTAGCGAAGCGAAGGGCACGAGGGGTGTCCGGGTTTCCACCCATGTGTTCATCTTTCACGAGCATGTAGACTTGCTCATGGAGGGTTTGAAAGCGATCCGGGCCTAACTGAAAACCTCGTCCCCAGGCCCCAGGCTTGGGAAGACTGTTTATGCACGCACGAAATGAGTTGGCCATTCGGAGGTGCGGGGTATTCCCGATTCTCGCCCTGGGCCTCTGCGTAGTCGGGTGCGGAGGAGACTCTACCGGACCCACGGACCCGACTTCCTCTCATTCTGTTCCCTGCCTGAGCGCATCCAGCGCCTGCGGGGAACAGGTGCTTCTGGGAACCGGCCATCGCCTTCCCGTCTTTCGGACCCATCCCATCCAGGACGGCGACTCCACCGTGGTCCGGGCAGTCATCGTGGTTCACGGAGCCGATAGGAACCCTGACGCCTATTTTGAGAGGATGGTGGAGGCGGTCCGACTCTCGGGGCTCACCCCCAACACACTGGTAATCGCTCCACGCTTTCAGACCGAGGATGACAACCCCGGAGCCAATGAACCAACCTGGACCGAGAGTGGTTGGAAGAAGGGTCACAAATCGATTTCAGCGGTGGGAGGCGGGGAGAGGATTTCCTCCTACGAGACAGTAGATGATGTCCTCGGCTTTTTGGGAAACCGGTCCCTCTTCCCCAAACTGGAAAAGGTGGTGGTGACGGGCCACTCAGCCGGTGGCCAATATGCACATCGCTTCGCAGCGACCAGCCCTGCCGCCGAGGAACTCCCCCATCTTCGCTTCCGATATGTTGTGATCAACCCTTCGACCTACCTGTATTTGGGGCCTGAGCGGGCGGTTGCGGGAGGCGGGTTCGAAATCCCGAACTGGGAGCTGTGCACCGACTACAATGCGTGGCACTATGGCTTTGAGGACCGGAATTCCTACGCCCTCCGGTTAACCGAGGCAGAAACCCGGAGCCGGTTGATAGGTCGTGACCTGGTATACATGGTGGGTTCAGCCGATACGGGCGAGGCCAGCTTGGATATGAGCTGCGGGGCCATGCTTCAGGGCATGCACCGATACGCCCGAGGCCTCACCCTCTTCAATTACATGGAATCGCACTACCCCGAAGCAAACCAGCAACTCTTGATCGTCGAAGGGGTCGGGCATTCCAGCACACTCATGTTTCAGTCCATTCTTGGTCGGCAGGCCCTCTTCGAATGGTGACCGTTCACCCAGGCAGGGCCGCCAAGAGGCCGGCTCGGTAGGGAAAGAGGGCAGGCGTCCCACCCGTGTGCAGGAACACCACGCTCTCATTTGCGAAATAGCCCTTGCCAGCCAGGTCCAAGAGTCCGGCCATGGATTTCCCGGTGTAGACCGGGTCCAGGAGAACCCCCTCCTCCCGGGCAACGAGCCCAATGGCGGTGGTGACACGGTCGTTCAGGATTCCGTATCCCTCTCCCACGTAGTCATCGAGGACGATCACCTCCTGATCCGACACCCCCTCCGCGCCTCCAAGTTCATCCAGAACCGCGTCGGCGATCTTCTTCACGAATCCGGATATGACAGGAGTGGACCCCGAAACACTGATTCCGACGATTCGGGTTTTCGGTGAAAGAAGCTTGGCCCCGGCGAGCAGTCCAGCCTGGGTTCCCGCCGAACCGGTAGCCAGAACCACGGTGTCTGGGGTGAAACCCTTTGTCTGCGCCTGCTCCAGTAGCTCGGCAAAGGCGACCACATACCCCAAAGCACCCAGCGGGCGACGCATGGAGCCCTCCAGGAGGGAGCCACCGATCGGGGCCAGGTAGGCTTTCCTGCCCGCGGCTGCCTCCTGGTCCAGGATGGGGTCCAGGAACTCCCTGACGTTCTCGTACTCCAAAAAGCTTTTTTCCCCCGAACTCTCCACGATTCGGACGTCGGCGTTGAAGACCCGGTCGATGAGGAGGTTTCCGTCTTCCTCCGCAGGTAGGCCGGGCCGCTTCAAAAGCACGAGAACAGCTCGCTTTCCAATCCGAGCGCAGGACGCTGCCACCTGTCGACACCAGTTCGACTGGACGCCGGCCCAGGTCACGACGGAGTCGGCTCCCTCCTCCACGACGTCGGCCATGATGAACTCCAACTTCCGTGCCTTGTTCCCTCCAAACGCCAGGCCGGTTTGGTCGTCCCGCTTCATGGAGAGGGAGAGGCCCTCAAACCGCTGAGAGAGAGCGTCAAGCTTCTCCAAAGGGGTCGGCAGATGGGCCAGGGGGAGCCGGGGAAAGCTTGAGAGACGGCGACGGAGCTCTTCCGGTGAGATCATGATTCGGGCACCTCAGGCTTTCAAGGGGGGAACAAGCCTGGTAAGAGCGGAGAGAACCTCCTGGGAATGCCAGATCCCGGCGGTGCCAGTGAGGATTTCCACGGCTTCAGCGGACGAGTGAGCGGGCCGGTATGGCCGGTGTTCCACAAGGGCCCGGTAGGAGTCTGCAGCCGCGACGATCTGGGCGCCAAGAGGGATCTCTCCTCCCACCAGCCGGGAAGGATATCCGGATCCGTCGACCCTCTCATGGTGGTGAAACACATATTTGGGCACCGGACCCAGGTGCGCGAAGGGCTCGAGAAGATCCTTTCCGATCCGGCAGTGCTCCTGAATCCGGGCCGCCTCTTCCCGCGTCAGCGGACTGGTCTTCTCCAGAATGCCGTCCGGAACAGCGATCATTCCGATGTCGTGAAGGAACCCGGCGGTCTTACATGCCCGAGTCTCCGACGGGGGGAGCCCCAGCTCGGTCGCGAGCCTCTCCGAGAGGCGAGCCACAGCCTGGCTGTGCCCCTCAAAATATGGTGTTTTCCGCTCGAGGATCTCCACCAGGGCGTTCAGAGCCCCGACCGTCACCCCCTCCAGGAGCCTATTCTTCCGCTCCAACTCCCTCGTCCGAAGCTCCACATCCCGCCGCATCCGGGCTTCAGTATCCCGATGAAAGACCTCCTGGCCGCGCCGGATCAAAACCCGGCGGACCGTTCTTTCGATTTCGCCGAGATCCAAGGGTTTCAGGAGGTAGTCCGCCGCTCCCAGACGGAAGGCCTGGATTGCCAATTCCACATCCCGGGAACCGGTGAGGATCACCACACCAATGTCTGGGTCCTCCTCTAGCGCGACCCGAGCCAGGTCGAAGCCACCCAGGCCGGGCATGCTCCGGTCGACAACCAGGAGGTGAGGCGGAATCGTTCGGATGGCATCCTGAGCTTCGATCGGGCTCAGAAACCCAGTCACCTGGTAGCCCCGGTCTTCAAGGAAATGCGTGAGAGCTTCCAGGGTGGCCTGATCGTCATCGACGAGGAACACAGGCGTTTCATGGGGGGGCGGCAACTGAGCCTGGCCGCCGCGGTTCGGCGGAGTCCCTTTCGGGCCTGACGGGGGGTCGGAGGTCAAAATTCTCTCCCGGAGGTGGAAGGCGCCAATGGTCGAATCTCCAATATTGGAGGTTGGAGCCGATATTTCACTGTAATTTTGGCACGTTTTGGGATCGGGATTCAGGACTCCTCCAGCTTCACCCCCCTGAATCAAGTGCGACGACTGGGTTGGATGGTCCTCCAATCGCTGCTTTTCAGGGCCTTTGAAGCCTTCTCGTAGACAGCCGGATCAACCCATATCACGTACCCGAACCGCCCCGTTCCGTCCACCACACCGTTGGAGGCATGAATGTTGATCCCTGCGTTGTATAACTTGAGGTGAAAGTCATAGAGCGCTCCGATCTCGTCAGTTCCCTGGATCAAAAACGCCCTCTTGGGCCCGACGAGGGACATGCTCGCGTCGCTGGCCGCCCTCTTCAGCATCTCCGGGTCAGAGGGGATGAAATCAATTTGGGTTTGGCCCTCCCCCACAGGAAACGCCGTGATGGCAAGCAGGTTGACCATCTTTTCGCTTAGGAATTCCAGAAGTTTCCTGGTCTCCCCTGGTCGGTCCGCAACGAGTGCGTAGTAGTACTCCACCTCCTTCACAGTCGATGCCACATCGGCCTCCTCTTCTCTTGGCCCACCTCGATCCCCTGGCGTTTTGATCCGGACCGAACCTCGACTCTGGGGAGGGAGCCTGCCCCACCCAAGCGGGGGCGGCTCCGTCGAAGAAGACCTCCTTGTTAGGTAATCTGGTTAAGATTTGCATCCCTCGGGTTTAAATGCAAGGGAAAACAGGTTGGCGACAGAAAACAGGTTGGCGACAGGAAACAGGTTGGCGAAGCGGGGACACGTTTCCCGATCCTGGGCCGAGCGCTAGAATGACTCCGAAGGGCTCACAGATCAGGATTAGATCGGGAGACTATGGATGGAATACCTGGTTCTTGCCGGGAGTGACCTGCAGGCCACCCTTGCTCAAACCCTTGGGGAGTACGCTCCATTCTTCTGGTCCGTGATCGCTCCCGTGGGTCTGGCAATTCTCTGGCTCGGGGGCATCTACGTCCTTTTTGAGACGTTGTTTCGAGGCGGGAACGAAGAAGACACCGGTGGTAGTTTCCTTTTCAAGCTGGTCTTTGGCCTGGTCACGATCACGATCATCCTATGCGCAGGCGCGGGCCTCGAGTTCCTGGTACTGGGGGAGGGCCACGTGCAGGCCTCCATCTTGGCTGGAGTGGTGGATTTGGTGCGGGGGGGGTGAGGAGCATCCGACCCAGCTACGTCGCTGACCAAAACTAGAAGAGCAGAGGCAATCTGCGCTCAGGTCCTTCTGGATTTCATCGTCAAGAGTTTCAGCTGAAACGTTCCCCCCGTCTCCGTCGCTGCTCGGCCCGACCCCGCGGGTATCGGCCGCCCGAAATGGATACAACCCGGCTGGCCAAAGATGGGACCGGCCGTACTCCTGGGGTGGATGAAACAGCGGCCCGATTAGGCTCCTCTCAAATCGGGGGAGGTTGGCTTTCTGAGAATGGGCACGACGTTCGGTGCAAGGAGTTGGCCCCGCGGAAGAATCGTTCCAGGGTGGGAACTACCCCGCCGAGGAGGGTATGCTGCAAAGGTCGGGGTCCAGAGATGACAGCCTCCGCAGCCCATTCTTGAGAGGTAGAATGCTTCCTTCCTACAATTCCAGCGCCTGGGCGGCGGGAAGGCACCAAGACCGCGTGCACAAGGACCTGCGCAACGGCGCAGTCGCAGGGTTACTCGGCGGCGCATCGATCATGATCCTCTTCCTTGGATACGATGCGTTCTCTTTTGGTCCTTTGTCCACTCCGGATCTCCTGGCGGAGGCCATCACAGGTCAGGAGATCCTCGTGTTGGACTTCGCCGCTCCGCTCAGAGTCGCCCGGATCATGATGTTCACGGTACTACACCTCGCCGTCTTTTCGGGGCTCGGAATCATACTCACGAATCTCTTCCGCATGACGGGGGCTCGGGAATCGCTGCTGCTGGGAGGGCTGTATGGTCTCACCGTTTGCACAGTCCTCTTCAGCTTGGTTTTGCATTTGTCAGGCACCGAACTGTTGGCACAACCCCAATGGCCAGCCGTAGCGCTCGGAAATTTCGTAGCCGGCGTTGTCATGGTAGGCTACCTGAAGGTCAGAACGGCGCTATTTGGATAGGCACTGAAATTGACCCAATGAAAAAAGGCTCCCTGTGGGAAACCCGCAGAAAGCCCCTCAGTGCTCCAAATCATCCCTGTAATTCTCCAGTAGGGCCTGGAAGCGGGAATGGAGTTGGAGAACCCGGTCTCTCCTCCCCTAACGCCTGGTCGTGACCAGGATGGCGCCGTTGACGTGGCCCGCCCCGAATCGGGCCGTGGCCCTCTGGGCACCGTAGAACTCCAGCGTCTCGACGTTCGAGGAATGGATGACCCGGAGGGATTCGCGCCCACCCATGCGGGCCCCATCCAAGTACACCGCAACGTCGGTCTCATCGGTGAAACTGGTGGCCCCCCGCTCCCGAAGCCAAATCGGTCGGAGGTTCTGAACGAGAGTGTAGAGGTCGGATGGACCAGCCTCGTCGATCTCGACTCGGGTGACTTTTTCCGCGTTCGGCCGCGGGGATCCAGGTTGGCCGGTGCTGCAGGCCGTGAGTGTCAGAGCGGCAAGGAGTGCCAGAATTGGCTTTCGCATGAGTCCCTCCCTCGTGGAGGTATTTTTCGCCGCCGAAGAGCCGACGGTCCTCTAGTAGATGCCCGTTCCAACCCAGCCAGCCACCAAGAG
>JBDRDQ010000092.1:0-3061 GCA_043820695.1 Gemmatimonadota bacterium
AGTCCGGGGGTTGCCGCGACCCCTCTCCGGATGCCGCGCATTGGCCTTCATAAGGCCTGGGTCGCAAGCATGGATGCGGGGTGGATCAGGTACATTCTGGATACCTATGGGATCCCCTTCGAACCCGTCAGCAATGCCGAGATCAGGGCTGGGGACCTCCACGACCGGTTCGACGTCATGATCTTCCCTGATCAGGCGGCTTCCCAGATCATCGAGGGACACCCGGTGGGTACGATTCCGCCGGACTATGTCGGGGGGATCGGAGACGAGGGGATTGTGGCCCTCCGGGATTTCGTTCAGAGCGGCGGCCGCCTCATCTGCAACAACCGTTCCTGCGACCTTCCCATCGAGCATTTCGACCTCCCGGTGAAGGACATTCTGGATGGTGTCCCGGCCGACAGCTTCAATTGCCCTGGCGCGATCCTGAAAGCGGACTTCGATATCTCGCATCCCCTGGCGTATGGAATGCCGGACCGCGGGATGTTGTTCTTCTCGGAGGGGCGTGTATTCGAGATCGAGGAGGTTGGGGAGGCGGAGGCAGGGGAGTCGGAAGCAGGGGAGTCGGAAGGAAACGACGATGTCAGCATCGACGTGGTGGTCACCTATCCCCATGAGCCCCTATTGCTGAGCGGATGGATGATCGGTGATGAGCGGATTCGTGGGAAGGCCGCCGCCCTCGATATTTCCCTGGGAGCGGGGAAGATCCTGGCCTTCGGGTTCAATGTCCATAATCGGGCCCAAGCCCGCTCTACCATGAGACTGCTCTTCAATGCGTTGTTGTATGAGTGAACCGGGATGGAAAAGGGGGCCTTGCTCCTGGTAAGACCCTGGACGCTCTCCGATTTTTTCACCACTCTTCGGAGCGTGCCCGAAACTGGGTTTCCCCACCCGGAAGCGTACGAAAAGGGCACGAGCTGACCTTATTCCGATGCAGAGAGAGAGAGAGAAGAGATGGCGGACATCCTCATCATCGATGACGAACCCGGGGTCCTGCGGGTGCTCAGAAAAATCCTGGAAAGCGTCGGGCATTCCGTAACCGAGGCTCCGGACGGGGAGGTCGCCCTCAGGCATTTCGAAGGGAAGCCCGCCGATCTGGTGATCACCGATATTTTCATGCCTGGAATGGACGGCATCGAGCTCCTCGTCCATGTCCGGACGATCTTCCCGGGCGCCCGGGTCCTTGCCATGTCCGGTGGCGGACTCCTCTCCCGGGACCAGGCTCTCAGTGACGCATCCCTTCTGGGTGCAGACCAGATTCTTCGGAAACCCTTCTCGAAGGGCGAAGTACTGGAGGCCGTGAACAGGACGCTTGCGTCCGGGAAAGAGGAATCCCCCCAATGAGGAATCACAGAATGTTGCTCCGGACCAAGCTGTTCTCGCTTGCGTTGCTGTCTGCTCTTCCTTCCCTTGCGAATGGCCAGGACGCCGCCGGGATCATGAAACGGGCCATGGCGGCCCAGACCGAGCGACTTGCTGCGGTGGACAACCTGACCGTCGTGCAGGACATGATGGGCATGGAGATGACCATGTACATGGAGAAGAGGGATGCCGGCGGTACCCCCGTCCTGATCCCCGTCTCCGTATCGGTGGGTGGCATGACCAACCCGATCCCGCAGGACATGGCCCAGGCCGACTGGTCGAATCCCTTCCAGGAGGACTGGGTGGAACGGACTCGCCTGGTCGGGACCGAACAGGTGGACGGCCGTGTTGTCCAGGTCTTTCTCATCGACGACTTCTCCGGGCTCGAACTGCCGGAGCTCCCGGGAGGAGGCGAAGGCGCCGCAGACTTCCGTCCCAACTCATTCAAGTATTTCCTCGACGAGGAGGAGCTTGTCGTTCGGAAAGTCGAGCTGGAAGGTGAGGCCCTTCAAAAGGACGGTACGCGGTCCCCGGTACAGATGACCATGTTCCTTCAGGACTATCGGGAGGTGGAGGGTTACCTTCACCCGTTCTCGACCCGAGTCATGACCCAGGGCGTGATGGAGGCTGCGGATATCGACAGGGAGGAACTTCAGGCCCAACTCCAGGAGATCCGGGCACAGTTGGCCAGCATGCCGGAAGCCCAAAGGGCCATGATGGAGGGGATGGTCAGCGCTCAGATCAAGCAGCTGGAGGGGATGTTGGGTGGCGGGGGGGCCATGGAACTGACGATGACGGTGAAGGCGATCAAGGTCAACGCCGGCCGACCCGGTGGTGGCAGATGAAAAGCAGCTGAAAGACGATTCGGGGAAGAGTCACAGAACCCCGGGGGCGGAGAAGTGGCCCGGCCCCGGGGTTCTGTTGTCACCCCTCCACCAGCCAATGGGTGAACCAATCCCTCAGCCGGCCGAGCCTATCCACCAGGAGCCAAGGCTCCCCGGTCCGGGAAAGATCGTGTGTGGACCTGGGATAGCGCATGAACTCCACCGGGACGCCCTGCTTCTCCAGAGCCATGAACCACTGTTCGGCGTCGGTCATGGGGGTCCGGTGATCCTCTTCCGACTGAACGATGAGGGTCGGGGTCGTGACGTTTCCGACATGTTTGATGGGGGATAGCTCCCAGTAGAGCTCCGGATTGTCCCAGGGCTTTCCGTAGAACTCGAATTCCGTGAGGCCCTGAGCCTCCGAGGTGCCGTACCAGGAAAACCAGTTGCTGATCATGCGGTCGGCTTGGGCGGCTTTGAATCGGTGGGTCTTCGTTGTGATCCATGCGGTCATGAAACCACCGTAACTCCCTCCCGTCACCCCCAGCCGTTCCGGATCCACATCGGACCTTTCAATGGCGATGTCTACCGCCTTCATCAGATCCTCATAATCCTCCATCCCCCATCTTCCCCGAGTGGAGTAGGTGAATTCCGCCCCGTATCCGCTGGAACCCCGAGGGTTTGTGTAGAGGACGAACATGCCTGCTCCCGTGAGATTGTGGAATTCGTCGAACCACCCCTCCCCATAGGCCGAATGGGGCCCCCCGTGGATGTAGAGGACCAGGGGGTATCTCTTTCCCTCCTCATAGCCGTGCGGATACTGGAGCCAAGCTTCGATTTCCAGGCCACCCACGGATTCGTAGGTGAAGCGGTCCGCC
>JBDRDQ010000093.1:0-4641 GCA_043820695.1 Gemmatimonadota bacterium
GTACGCCTTTTCGTGCGCCGCCGCTAGCGCCCCTCCCCCCGTCCGTACTCCATTACCCAGATCTCTCCCCGCCACTCGCCGTGCTTGAACGCGAGGCGCGTGCCGGGCGGGCTCAGGAAGCCTCCGTCGCTGGCAAAAGAAGGCAGCTCCCCGATAGAAGTAGGGCCTCCACCCCCGACGGCCAACCGCTGGAGCGTGCAGCCTCCGGACGCAGGATTGGCGACTCCGTAGACGAGATACTTCCCGTCGGGGGACCAGGAAATCGTTCCGCATTGACCGGGACTCTCCCCAGAATAGTCGTGACGGTGGATCTCCCTCACTTCCCCGGACTCCGTGGAGATGATCTCCACCGCCCTTACGCTCGGGTCATCCACGGGCAGATTGAACCTGGCCAACCATCTTTCGTCGGGTGAGAGGACGGGGTATCCCCGGTAAGGGTTCCGAGACGAGAGCCTGGTAAGCTCCCGCTCCTCCCCGGTCTCCAGGTCCCGGGCCCAAAGGGCTTCGGGACGGCCTTCCTGGCGCCATCCGCCCCCGTCGTAGTAGGCCACCTTCAGGTCCTGGGTAAGAGTGGCCGAAGAAATGATCCCCTTCGCAGTCTCGATCGGAGAGCACGCACCGGTCTCGAGATCGAAGCGGTAGAGGCCCGTCCAAGTCGGGTCCTCCCGGGCCCCTCCCAGCGACTCAAGGACTAGGCTGCGGCCGTCGGGCGCCCACGATATCTTCCGGACCACGCGGATCGGCATAGGCATGATTCGGGCAGGGCCGCCCGGCAAGGACCGGATCACCAGCTCGTTGACCCAGGAGTCCTTCGAGTCCCTGGACCGGAAGTAGGCGAGCCGGCGTCCATCGGGAGACCAAGCCCACCCGAGCGGCTCCCCTTCCGGCATCTCCTCCACGGGTGTAGGGGGAGTCAGAATCCTCGCGCTCTCGAGGTCGATTCCCACCGTGTACAGCTGCGGCCCCTCTGTAGCCAGGCCGTAATAGACCCTACCGTCCGCCACACCGATACTCTTGAGGCGCCATAGGTCCCCCTTGATCAACTCCGGCTCTCCAGCGGGCCTCCCATCGATCACCTGAAGACGCCACACTCCCTCGGTGAGCTCCCGATCACTCTTGAACAGGATGCCCCGTCCGTCTGGCTCCCATCCGATCAGGTGGTCGTCGGCCGGACCTCTCAGAAGAGGGACAACGTCACCCCCGAGGGTCGGGATCAGTCCGACGTCCCCGTCCGGGGTCACGCCCTCCGGGGACGCGGGCCTCGAGGGCTGGCTGAAGGCGATGTATCGGCCGTCCGGCGAGAAGACCCCGGACACCCCCCGGGGCTCCGGGAGGTCGAGAAGGACCCTGAGAGAACCGTCGTGCACCGAGACCAGGGTCAGTTCCTCGGAATCCCATTTCTGCCACAAGTCGAGGAGCAGGTGTTGGCCGTCCGGAGACCAATCGCGGAGTCCGGGCCAGGTCCAGCGCTCCGGATCGGGCCCGAGAAGGACGCGGGGGTTGGATCCGTCCACGCCTATCAACCGGACCTCATACCACCCCTCCTCGTTCATCCAGGTGTACGCGATCTCCGTCCCGTCCGGAGAAAAGACCGACATCTCCGCCATGGCCACCGACTCTTCCCACGAACCTTTGTCCGTGACCCGCCGGAGTTGGCCGGTCAGGAGGTCGAAAACCGCCAGATCGCCGGTGTCCCAGTCGGTCTGGGTCAAATATCGCCCGTCGGGAGAGATGTCAGTGCCGTCGGTGTCCAGCTCCGGACCTTCGTACAGCCTTCGTATGATCGCCGACGTGTCCACTGCAGCCGGTTGACTCGCCTCTCCGCCATTCTCACCCAGAAGCCCGGCGAGGACCTGGCCTCCAGAGTCGGAATGGCGGGAAGCGGAAAACGCCAAGGCCCCTGCGAGGAGACCGACCATCGCCAAACCCCAAACGAGCTTCCTCATCTTGCCCTTCCCTTCTCGTAGGCCGAATCCGATATGCCTCGAAACTCCGTCTCGGCACAACGCGGGCCCGCTTTGGGCGATCCGTGTAGCCCCTTGAGAGGAAACGACTTGCCATGGTGGGTGGGTATCCGACGCGTCCTGGAGATTGCCACGCTCCTTTACAGTCATGTCATGGATCGTGACATGGGTTCCGGGATATGCCAAATGCGAGTTTGCTGGAACCCGATGGTCCTAAATGCCCCGCCCTCTCAGGGGGAAGGTCGCTCGCAAGGTTGCTCCCCCTCCTGGAGTGCTCTCCAGCGTCAGGTCACCTCCGTGTGCCGCAGTGACTCGTCGGGCCACCGTGAGGCCGAGACCCGTGCCTTCGGGCCGCGTGCTGAAGAGGGGCTCGAAGACGCGCTCACTGAGATCAACCGGGATCCCGGGTCCGTCGTCTTGGACGACCACCATCACTCGATCTTCTTTCACTTCCACACGGACTTCTGTGGTGCCACCGGCCTCGAGCGCCTGGGCAGCATTCCGAAGCAGATTCAGGAACAGGTCCTCCAGGGCTCCCGCGTCCCCCGAAACCGGGAGAGGGTCTTCGCCCAACAGAACTCGGAGCACGGCCCCCCTCTCGGCGAACACAGGCCCCGCTGCTCTCGCCGCCGCTCTTATGGGCCTTCTGAGGTCCAGAGGTCCAACCTCCAGCGATCCAGTGCGTGCCACCCGAAGGGCCCTGGTGACCGACTCGTCCAACCGGGCGATTTCCTGAAGAGCACGCGCCTGGGCCTCTCTCCCCACGGAGCCCTCTGCCAGCTCCTCCTCTGCCAGCTGCAGGTCGACTTTGATGGCAGTCAGGGGGTTTCGGACCTCGTGTGCGAGGGAGGCCGCGAACTCACCGACGGCCGCAAGCGACTCCCGAGTGGAGAGCTCCCGGAGCGTCCGCTGCAGGCTCTCGGTCATGGTGTTGAAGGCTTCCGCTACTCGCCCCACCTCGTCCCCGGTCCGAACGTCGACACGCTGCGCCAAATCCCCCTTCGACACTCGGTCCGCGGCCCCCGAAAGCTCCTTCAAAGACCGGGTAAAACGGGTGGTGAGGAGTACGGCCAGCCCCAACCCCGCCAGAGAAACGATCAACACGAGCACTGCGCCATCACGAGCCGCGTTCTGGAACGGCTCGATGAAAGGGGTCAGGGAAGCGGCCGCCACGAGACGGATCGGCGGCTCTCCGATTGTTCGCTCCGCGGTGATCCATCGGTTCCCCTCCCAGGTGAACTCGGATGCCGCAAGGAGGGAAGGATCGAGAGGGAGGGGCACCAGCGAGACACCAGTGGCGAGCTCGAACACCCCCAGAATCATCCCCGAGAGGCCAGGAGTGAACCCCCCGAAGGGCAGAAGAGAGGATGCGGAGATGGATGCGTCCACGGTACCCAGGAGTGTACCGGTCATGCGATCCCGCACTTCCAGGGGCACGGTGACGAGACCAGAGTATCCCATCTCCAACAGTGGGTCCGGTTGAAGCTCGGCAGGCCGGTCCACACGCCAGAGCTCCCGGCCGGAAAGGTCACGCATGACGGCGGAGCGCACGCCAGTCTCGAGTCCGTCGAAGATCCGGACGAAGCTGGGCGGCGTAACCCCGGGTTCACCTACGCTCAAAGCCTGTTGGGACTCGGAGTCCTCCGCCAGGTAGAGAGTGGCGGACCGTAGCCGGTACCACCGCGAGACCACACGGGATACCGCACCCTCTACGGACTCTTCCAGTTGGGCACGGACCAGCTCTTCCCCCGACCGAGTTGTCGACTCTGTCAGCCAGAGACCCAGCAGCCCCAAGGGGATGATCCCCAGGACCAGGACGATGAGCAGGATTCGCCCCCGGAAAGAGACGGAGTGGCTCATGGCTTGTCAGGGATCGTTGGGATCGCTGGCCGGATCGGACGACAGCGGGTCCTTCTGCCGTGCCGTGAGGGCCTGCAGGCCGTACTTCTCGATCAGGCGATCGAGCCGGGGCCGAGACACACCCAGGATTTCCGCCGACCTGGACTTGTGGCCCTTCGTAGCCTTCAGCACCCCCACCACGTGATCCTGCTCCACTTCCTCCAAGGTAGTAAGCCGGTTAGGGCCGCTTCCGGGCGGGGGTGTAATGGACAGGTGCTCGGCGAGGAGCGGTATGTCCGACATTCGATCCCGCAGCGGAGGAACCGCGATCTCCAGCACCCGGAGGCGGTAGTAGAGGTCTTCGCGGAAGTGGCCGTTTCCCACAAGCTCCTCGAGGTTCCGATGAGTCGCCGCGATCACCCGGGCATCGGTGCGCTCCGGACTTTCGGCTCCGACCGGGAAGAAATCGTGCTCCTGGAGGACCCGCAGCAGTTTGCTCTGGAAGTCCAGGGTCGTGTCGCCGATCTCGTCCAGGAAGATGATGCCGCGCCCGGCAAGGGAGAAACGCCCCCTACGGTCGCTCGAGGCGCCCGTGAACGCCCCTTTCACGTGACCGAACAGCTCGGATTCCAGGAGGGTCGCCGGAAGGGCCGTGCAGTTGACGGGAACGAAGGGTTCGCTCGCGTACGGCGAGTTGGCGTGGATCGCCCGGGCGATGAGCTCTTTGCCGGTTCCGCTCTCGCCCCGGATCACCACGCTGGCCCGGCTTGCGGCCACCTGGCCCACGATCTTGAAGATCTCGATCATGGCGGGATGACGCCCAAGCAGCTGCACCGCC
>JBDRDQ010000094.1:0-16969 GCA_043820695.1 Gemmatimonadota bacterium
GGCGCCGGATCTTCTGGTTCAGGACGCGACTGTCCCCCGAACCCGTCTGCCGGGGGTTCTGGCCCGGATCTCGGAGATCGGGGAACGGTACGGGCTCCAGGTAGCCAATGTCTTCCACGCCGGGGATGGAAACCTCCACCCCAACATCGTTTTCGACCGGCGAGACCCGGAGGAGACCCGAAGGGTGGAAGCGGCGTCGAAAGAGATCATGGGAGTGTGTGTGGAGGCCGGCGGGACGATCACCGGGGAGCACGGAGTCGGGGCCGACAAGCGGAAGTACATGCCTCTGGTCTTCTCTCCCCAGGAGTTGGACGTCCTCAGGGGAGTAAAGGGGGTTTGGGATCCCACCGGACTGTGCAACCCGGGTAAGGTGGTGCCCGATCCCAAGGTCGTTCCCGAGCCGGAGGGCGGACGATGAGCCATCCGATCCGATCCCTTCTGAAAACGATGGTGGCCCCGGATGCAGTTGTCCCCGATGGGGAGATGGGGCTTTGGCGGACCGGAAAGGGGGAGGAGGGCCTCCCTGCGGCAGTCCTGGCCCCGTCCAACGAAGAGGAGTTGGCTCGGGTTCTAGCTCTGGCCAGCGAGGAGGGATGGCGGGTTCTGCCGGCGGGCCTGGGGACTTGGTTGGAGGGAGGGGGGCCTACCAACGTGACACTGGTGATCAGCACCAGGAGGATGCGGGAGGTTCGCGAGTACGAGCCCGCTGACCTCACCTTTACCGCCGGTGCGGGGCTCTCCCTAGCCGCCCTTCGTGAGACCACCCAAGCCCACGGCCAGTGGCTTCCCTTGGATCCCCCGGGGGGCTTCCAAGGATCCTTGGGGGCGACCGTTTCCCTGGGGACGGCAGGAGCTCTGAGACACCTGTTCGGGACACCCAGGGATCATGTTTTGGGCCTCACTTTGGTGTCGGGAGATGGCCGGGTCCTCCGCTGGGGCGGAAGGGTCGTCAAGAACGTCGCGGGCTTCGATGTGACACGATTGTGCGTCGGGAGCTGGGGTTCCCTGGGGGTGGTGACCTCGGTCTCGGCGCGCCTGTTTCCCATTCCCGATTCCGACGTGACCCTGTGCATCCGGGGGCCGGACGCGGCTACCCTCCTACCCCTGGCACGGGCCATGGCCCTCTCTCCCCTGCCGCTGGGGGCTGTCGAGCTCGTGGATCCACTCGGGCCCGAGGGTTCAGTGAAGGGGGCAGCCGATGAAGCGCCAGTTGGCGCTGCGTTGGTTCTTCGGCTGTTGGGCTCCCGGGCTCAAGTAACCGAAATGGAGGCCAGGATTCGGTCTGATCTCTCTCGGGAGGTGGGGAGCCTGGAACGGCTGGAAGGGGAAGAAAGTCGGGCCCTCCAGAGGACCCTGAACGGCTGGGAGAATGGAGCGGACCTTGTGGCCAGGCTGTGTCTCCTGCCTTCCGAAATGGGAGATTTGTTGGAGGAAGCCGGGGAGCTGAGAGCGCTTTCATCGAAGGCGAAGTACGGACCCCCCCAGCTGCGCCTCTCAGCCCATGTCGGGGCCGGAGTCCTCCGGGTGGCTGTGTCCGGGCTGCCGTCCGGGGAGGGCGACCTGGCGGCCTGGGCCTCCAGCCTCCGGGGTCTACGGGAGAGGTTGGAGGGAAAGGGGGGAAGCCTGACCCTCAGCTCCGGGCCAGGCTCCCTGGTGAGGGAGGTGGGTGCATGGGGGGTCTCGGGGGGGGAGAGGGAGCTTTCGGCCGGGCTGAAAGCCCAGTTCGATCCCAAGGGTATCCTCGCGCCGGGGCGACTCGGCCTATGCTGACGGGATCCCTCTCAGGATCGCATGGAAAGTGGGCTCCTCCGAGTGGGGACGCGGAGGTCATTCGGGTCCTCCGGCCTTCCGACGGATCGCTGGTGGGGGAGCTGGCGGTGACGCCTGCCCATGAAGTTCCCCAGCGGGTAGCTCGGACCCGGTCGGTTCAGGCGGGATGGGCGTCCCTTCCGGCCAAGGACCGGGAGCGGCGCCTTCGGGGCCTCCTGACCGCCATCGCCGATCGGACTCAAGAGATAGAGGAAACCATCGTCGCGGAGACGGGGAAACCCAGGGTCGAAGCCATCATCGAGGTGATGACGGTGGTGGAACACCTTCGGTACCAACTGAAACACGCATCCCTCCTCTTTCGGCCTCGGAAAGTGTCCACCGGATGGATGGTCTGGAAGCAGGCCTTCATTCACCGCGAGCCCCTGGGGGTGGTAGGGGTGATTTCCCCGTGGAACTACCCCTTCATCCTGGCCATGACGCCCACCATGACTGCCCTCTTCGGCGGGAATGGAGTGGTGCTCAAGCCATCGGAGTTCACCCCTTACTCCGGCCTGTTGGTGGAGGAGTTGGTCCGGGATGCAGGGCTGCCGGAAGGATTGGTCCAGGTGGTGATTGGAGGTGGGGTCACCGGAGAAGCCCTGGTTCGATCGGGCGTCGACAAGGTGTTCTTCACCGGCGGCTCCCGTACCGGACGGTCCGTGTTGGCGGCGGCGGCGGATTCCCTGACACCGGTGGTGCTGGAGTTGGGGGGAAAGGACCCGGCCATCGTTTTGGAGGATGCGGATCTGGAACGTGCTGCCAGGGGAATCGTGTGGGGTGCCTTTTTAAATGCCGGACAAACCTGCATTTCCCTGGAGCGGGTTTATGTGGTGGAGGAGGTGTACGATGCCTTTTTGCGGGAAGTTCTGGCTCAGGTGCGGAAGCTGAAAGCCGGATCCACGCACGGTGTCGAGGTGGGCCCCATGACCACGCCGGGCCAGCTCAGATGGGTGGAGGACCAGTTGGCCGAGGCGGTGGAAGGTGGCGCGATCGTGGTGACGGGCGGCGGCCGCACGGACCCGGCCTCCAACGTCCTTCAGCCTACGGTTCTGACCGGAGTGAATCCGGACGCGGGCATACTCCGGGAAGAGACCTTTGGTCCGGTTCTTCCCGTGGTCCAGGTGAAAGACGCGGAAGAGGCAGTGCAACGGGCCAACGAGGGAAACTTCGGGCTGTCTGCCAGCGTTTGGACCCAGGACCGATCGAGGGGGATCTCCCTGGCCCTTCGCCTACGGGCCGGCGCCGTGTGTGTGAACGACGCACTGGTCAACTTCGGAGTTCCGAGTCTCCCCTTCGGAGGAGTGGGGGAAAGCGGTTTCGGGCGCAGCAACGGGGAGGAGGGTCTAAGGGAGATGACCCGGACGCGAAGCGTGCTCGTGGATCGGTTGGGTCTGGAGCGGGAACCCTGGTGGTTCCCCTATTCCCGTAACACCGAAAGGATGTTGAAGGGAGCCCTCCTCTTCCGATTAAGGGGAGGAATTGGGGGCGTCTTGGCCGGTTTGACGCACCTATTGAGAGGGAAGATGAGATGAGGCATAGGGGAGGGGGGAGATGACACATCTTCTTCGTGAGCTGAGGAAGCAGGAGGAAAAGCTCTTCAACTGTGTGCATTGCGGTTTCTGTCTGCCTGTCTGCCCGACCTATTCCCGGGTGGGAGACGAAGCGGACTCCCCGAGGGGCCGGCTGCACTTCATGCGAGCCGTGGTGGAGGGGAGGATCCAACCAGAGTCCCCAGCCCTCAACCGTCACCTTGACCGGTGTCTGGGGTGCCGGGCGTGCGAGTCCGTTTGTCCGTCAGGGGTTGAATACGGGCGCCTGTTAGAGGGAGCGAGGGATGTCACAACGGCGGCGGTCCCGCCGAGCACCCTGTCCAGATTCCTGCCCAGGGTCATGGCAAGTCCAAGGCTCCTGCACCCCCTCATGCTCATGGCCCGGGCGCTGAGAGGCACCGGGTTGCCCGGTGTGGCGGCCCGGAGACTGCCGGGGGAGGGACTCCTGGGGCAAGCTCGTTTGGGGATGGGAATGATCGCCGCTACGGCCCCGCCAAAAGTATTGAACAGGGGGTGGAATGGGGTGGTGGGACCGGCTTCGGCAACTGCGGCCAGTACGAAACTGATCGGTGGAAACGCCCGGACGGGAATGCTGAAAGGGTGTGTCCAGGATGGTCTCCTTAGGCGAGTGAACCGGGCCACCGCCAGGGTGTTGGAGGCCAACGGCTTCAAGGTCGTGGAGGTTTCCGGCCAGGGGTGCTGCGGAGCCATCCATGCCCACACTGGGGAGCTGGAGGGAGCGCGGGAGTTGGCCCGGAAGAACATCCGGGCCTTCGAGGGCATGGATCTGGACTTCATCGCCGTCAACGCGGCGGGGTGTGGCGCCTCCATGAAGGAGTATCCGTACCTCCTCGGCGAGGACCCGCAGTACGGGGAGCGGGCCCAGGCGCTGGCCTCTCGAGTTCGGGATGTTTCCGAACTGCTTGGGAAGGCCGGTCTCCTTCAGGGTGCCCGGGTGCCATTGAAAGTGACCTACGACGCCCCCTGCCACCTCCTCCACGCACAAAGAGTCTCAAGAGAGCCCCTGGCCCTCCTGGATTCCATACCGGGGTTGGAGTTGGCTCCGTTGAAGGGGCATGACGAGTGTTGCGGGGGGGCTGGGATCTATGGAATCACTCATCCGGAGCTGGGTGGCCGTATCAGTCGGGACAAGGTACAGGCGATCTTGGACACGGGTGCTCAGGTGGTGGCCACGGGGAACCCCGGGTGCATGATGCAGATCGGGGCCGGGCTTCGAGCGACTGGCGCGCGGGTGGATGTGGTCCATCCCGTCGAGCTTCTGGATGAGAGTTACCGAAGGGGAGGGCTCTACACATGACGGAGCTGGGAGAGAGGATTCTGGCGGTGGCGGAGGGAGAGAAGGAGGCCATGATCTCTTTCCTGGTGGAGCTGGCGTCCATGGAGTCCCCAAGCGACGTGCCGGAATGCCAGATCCCGGTCCAGGCATACCTGACGTCGGCCCTGGAGGAGGCAGGATTCCAGGTCGAGAATATCCCGGGCCAGAAAACGGGCGGACACCTCCTGGCTAGGCCGAAAGGTAGGGATCCGGACCGCCCATCCCAACTGATGCTGGGGCACTGCGACACCGTCTGGAGGCGGGGGACGCTGGAGGCCATGCCGGTGGTGTTGGAGGGAAATCGGTTGAAGGGCCCCGGCGTCTTCGACATGAAGGCCGGCCTTACGCAGATGGTCTTCTCTCTGAGAATCCTTCGGAAGCTGGGGTTGGAGCCGGAGGTGACCCCGGTGATCCTCATCAACTCCGACGAGGAGATCGGGAGCCCCGAGTCCGGGCCGGGCATTCGCAAGGCGGCTCTTGAGGCGATCAGGGTCTTCATCCCGGAGCCGGCGATGGGGCCGGAAGGAAAGTTGAAGACGGCACGGAAGGGATGGGGCCGGTTCACCCTCAAGGTGACGGGGAAATCCGCCCACGCGGGACTGGATCCCAAGGGTGGAGCCAGCGCGATTCTGGAGTTGTCCCACCTGATCCAGGCCCTTCACGCCATGACGGAACTGGACAGGGGGCTCACGCTGAACGTGGGTGTGATCTCCGGCGGGACCCGCTCCAACGTCATCGCGGGGGACGCCATGGGAGAGGTGGACGTCAGAGTCCTCTCTATCGAGGACGGGGCGGAGATCGAGGAGAGGATTCGGCGCCTGACCACCACGGTTCCCGGAACCTCCCTGGAGATCGAGGGCGGCTTCCCCGTTCCGCCTCTGGAACGAACGCCCCGAAACCGGGCCCTCTGGAGGGAAGCGGTAGGCGCCGGCCGGGATCTGGGACTGGAGCTGGAGGAAAGCGTGGCCGGGGGCGGCTCGGACGGCAACACTACAAGCCAGTTTACGGCGACTCTGGATGGGCTGGGGCCGGTGGGGGACGGGGCCCATGCTCCCCATGAGTTCATCTTCGTGGACAAACTGGTGGAACGCTGCGCCCTTTTGGCTCGGCTTCTCCTCCTGGCTCCCTGACGGTCAGCCCAAGACCCCCATGCCCGGTGAGCCCAAGACTCCCATGCCCGATGAGCTGACCTTCCGCCCCTTCTCCTCCATGGAGGAGTACGAGGCTTGCACAAAACTCCAGGAAGAGGTGTGGGGCGAGGGTTTCTCCGAGAAGGTGTCGGCAGCCATCCTGATGATCGCGAATCGTCTCGGGGGGCTGGCCGCCGGGGCTTTTGACGAGGGCGGCTCTCTCCAAGGGTTCGTCTTCGGCCTCACAGGGGTGGTGGACGGGAGGTTGGTCCACTGGTCGGACATGCTGGCGGTTCGGAGGGAGGGAAGGGACCTGGGCCTTGGGACCCGACTCAAGCTTTACCAGCGGACGGTCCTCCTCGAGCGAGGCGTTAGAGAGATGCGTTGGACCTTCGACCCCCTCCAGGGCCGGAATGCCCACGTGAATTTCTCCAAACTCGGCATCGTGTGCCGGGAATACGTAGAAAGCATGTATGGGGAGACGGATTCCCCGCTCCACAGGGGGGTTGGAACGGATCGGCTGGTGGCCATCTGGGACATGGCCTCGGAGAGAGTAGAAGCGAGGCTTAAAGGGGGCGGAGGTGGCCCATCTATGGAGGATCTGTCACGGCTTCCGCCCCTTTCCCAGCTTCCCCAGCTTCTTCCGACCATCGCGAGGGGGCCCTTCCCCTCCCCGGGAGCGCCGATCCTGGGACTGGATGATCCCCTTCTTCTCCTAGCCGTCCCCGGAGTGGTGGACGCGATAATGGAGGGCGACCTGCCCTTGGCGATCCGTTGGCGTGAAGCTACCCGAGAGCTTTTTCTCCACTATTTCTCCCGAGGGTACGAGGCCCGGGAGTTCCTCAGGGGGGATGGACTATCGTACTACCTCCTGGTGGGTCCGGGTGAGGGAGGGGAAGTCGGCCCAGGAGGGATCTCCCCATGAAGATTCGGGAAGCGGAGTTGAGGGAGATCCACCTTCGGCTCCGGGAACGCTTCGAGATCAGCACCGGAGGCTGGGACGAGCGAAGGATCCTCCTTCTTCGAATGGAGAGCGAGGAGGGGGAGGCCTGGTCCGAATGCGTGGCTGCCGAGGCGCCCAACTATTCCTACGAGACTCCCGAAACAGCCTGGCATATCCTCACCCAATACGTCCTTCCCGCAGTGGTGGGACGCGAATTCGATGGCCCGGAGGCCATTCTGGACCCGGTTTCCTGGATTCGGGGGCACCCCATGGCTCTGGCTACGGTGGAGATGGGTGCTTGGGGTCTGGAGGCTGCGGGGAAGAAGCTTTCACTGGCTGCTCTCTTGGGGGGAAGCCGACCCGCCGTTCCGGTGGGGGTGAGCGTCGGGCTCCAGGGAACCGACGACGAGCTTTTGAGGCAAGTGGAGGCCCGGCTGGCCCAGGGGTACAAGAAGATCAAGTTGAAGATCAAGCCCGGGCGTGATGTAGCCATGCTCCGGAAGGTCAGGGACGCCTTTCCCGACGCACCCTTCATGGCCGACGCAAATTCCTCCTACACTCTTGCCGATATTGCCGTCCTGAAGGAGATGGACGGCCTGGGCCTCATGATGATGGAACAGCCACTAGGCTTCGAGGATCTCCGGGATCACGCCTTGCTCCAAGCTCAGATGGAGACTCCCATCTGCCTGGACGAGTCCATCCGGGGCCCCGGGGACGCCCTTCTTGCACTCGAGTTGGGCAGTGGACGGATCATCAACATCAAACCGGGCCGGGTAGGTGGATTCACCTCATCGCGGAGAATCCATGACATCTGTGCCGAGAAGGGCGTACCGGTGTGGTGTGGAGGGATGCTGGAGGCGGGGGTCGGGCGAGCTTACAATCTAGCCTTGGCCTCCCTCCCCAATTTCGTCCTTCCCGGGGATATCTCGGAAAGCCGGCGGTATTGGGCGGAGGATATCGTGGAGCCGGAGTTCGTCATGGAGGATGGGATGATGCCGGTGCCGGCCGGTGCGGGGATTGGAGTGACGGTCCGAAGGGACAGGGTAGAGAGTCTTACCGCCCGCCGGTGGAATACGAAGGCGTGAGAAGGGGGAGGGGCTTACCCGAGCCCCTCGGATCTTTGGCCCCTTCCCGGAATTCCACCCGGAAGGATGGGGACTGGACCTGAAATCGCTTGGCCGGTAGCCCCAACATCCTCACCAAAACCCTGCGGAATCCCTTGGCAAGGGCGCCCTCTACGTCCCGCCCCCGCGCCACCACCGGAGCAAGATCCCCCTGGAGCCATCGCTGAAGCTCCTCCAGGTCACTCAGGGAGAGGGTCTCCATTTCCACGGCGGCAATGTAGTAGTATCGGCCCGGTTCCCTGGGCCTGAGCGGTATGCTCAGGGTGAGTTGAAGGGCGCCCCGGGCCTCCTCCAGGGTGTTCACCTCAATTTCGGCGCCTGTCCTCTCGGAGGTCTGGACCCGATACCTGCGAGTGAGAGGATCGAAGAGGATGCTGGCCCTCCAATCGTACTGTCCCCGCTGGTTGTCGAAAAACCCGTCATTCCAGAGCTGAACCCGGATCCGGATTCTGAGTGGTAGACCGGAGACCACGGCATCCACAAGGGAGGCATCGGAGAAAAGGTCGATGATCTCCACAACGGCCTCTCCCGTCACCGGGAGGATATCGAAACGCAGAGGCTCAGGCTCCTGAGCGCCCAGGCTGGTGACCGGGCCGCCCAGGAGGGCCAGCAGAAGAAAAAGGAACGCCGGGGTTCTCACAAAGAGGCGGTCAGAATCGCCGGCTGAGTCGGATGAAGAGATTACCGTCCCGGCCTCCGTTCTCGTCCTCGTTGAGGGGGAAGGCGAAATAAAGGCCCAGGTCTCCGAAAAAGAGACCCAACCCTACGTCCATCAGGATGTCCGTATTACCGCCGCTTATGTTCCATGCCTGCCCCGCGTCGAAAAAGGCGGACCAGTTGGGAGAAAAGTCGATGTTGGGATACCAGTTCCAGTCCTCCTCCCAGGCGCCGGGCTCATCGCTTCCCCCGAAATCCCAGTCCATGAAGAGGCTTCCACGGAACTCCGCCTGGAAGAGGGCGAACCGATCGCAGCCGTAAGCGGGAAAGACCTCGTTGGAAAGGACTCCCTGGGCGGCGACGTGATCAAAGATTCTTGTCACCTTCCTGGCTCCACAATCCTGGGCGAACATGCGGTGACCTGGTAACGATCCGACTCCGCCCAGAGCGTGCTGGAATTGGGGAGGAAGGGGAACGTCGTTCAATGCCCCTCCCATGACTCCTCTGAGATTCAGGGACGCGCTCGGGTTGATGCGAAGGTAACCGCGGAGGTCCAGGAACCCAGTGAGGAAATCGGTATCGAATTCCTTGGGGTCGATGGTTTCCGGGGGGCCCTCCGCCGAAGCCAGATGGGCCGGGATGAGGAGATCACCCCCAAGGCCTCTCCGGGCGCTGGCCTGGAGGAGCCACCCATCGGAAGGTTCGTTCTGATCATTCCGGGTGTCGATTTTGATGCTGCCCTCCAGGAACCGGACTCTTCCCTCGGCAACCAGAGGTTGCTCCCTCCACGGGTCGTCGTTTTTGGTGACGGACCAGGGGCCGGCAACCGGCATGAAGTCGTGATCTTCCTGGAAGTATTCGGCCTTCACCTCCACCGGGGTGTACGGAAACCGGAACTGGGCGTAGGCGCTCCAGCCCGATCGCTTGTAGTAATCCCGAAAGTCCTTGTGGAGGATGAAGGTGGTGAGGGAGGCTTCCAGGTTGGTGATGCCCCAATCTTCGATGGGGTCCACGGTGGAGAAAAGGGTGCCGCCGACGGCGATGTTATTCCTGCCGCCCAAAGCCTGTTCAGCCCGAAGAGCGTATCCGAAATCGTCCTCATCCAGATCGAATCCCATTTCGGTTCGCCAGATTCCGAAGGCCTCCAAGCGAAGGGGGTTGGCCCCGGCGGTCCGGAAGGACGGGCCGAAGATGACGGGGAGCCCTTCCGTCCGGTTGTAGTTCTGGCCTGCCTTGATGACGAGTCGTGCGTCGCCCCAGGGGAAGTCCGGGCCGAAACCTTCCCGCTCCTGTGGCCTGCCCACCGAGGAGATTCTGTCTCCCCGCTGCACGTAGCGGAGGGGTCCGTCGAACACCCTCAGGCTCCCGCCTATGGTTGCCACATCCTCCCCGAACACCCGGCCGCCAACGACCAGGACGTTTCCGGTCACGGCGCCTCCCGATTCGAATACGAGATCGCCGTTGACCACAACGAGATCCCCATCCACCTCACCGGCAATCGTGAAGGGTCCCCCAAGTGCGGCGACGTCTCCCAGCACGACCCTTGTGGAGGGGATACGGGTTCTGGCCGTGAAGTGGATAGTCGACGGATCGTTGAAGAAGTTGATGACGTCCTCCTCGACCCACCGGGGGAGGTCCGCTTCTTCGATCCTCGGCTCCTGACCCAGGAGTGGGGATCCGGACAGCCAGAGGATTCCTGCCATGAATACCAGACCCTTCTTCATCGTCTTCTCCCTAGTGAGGGGACCGAATTCTTCCTCGGGGTCTTCTGGCAGGGCCCGTACCAAACTTCCAGGCATCGGTTATCTGATGGTTTGACTAGGAGTTGCACGTCCTTGGCCTTTTTGGTGGAGGGTGGGGTGGTGCCTCTAAACCGTAACTAAGTGTTGAAATATGACACGCATAATAAGTGGTAGCACGGCGTTTGGGACCCCTTACGAAACCCATTTTGCGAAGAGTGTCCTAATCCTGATCCTCTCCGGAGGACCGCAGGCCCAAACGGTTCATACGCCGATAGAGGTTCGGCCGGTCCGTCTGAAGGCGACGACCGGCTTCGGCCATATTGCCCCTCGCTCCTCCCAGGGCACCCCTGATCAGGACCCTCTCATAGTCATCCAACCGGTCCCGAAGGGGCCGCGGGTCTCCCTCATGGTAGGCCGGCGTGGCGCCAGGACCGGGGAGGGCCACCGGGAGAAGTTGAAACACCTCCTCGCGCCCCACGGGGCCTCCGGTGCTGAGGATTGCGAGGCGCTCCAGGATATTCATCAACTCCCTGACATTCCCGGGCCAGGAGTAGCGACCCATGGCTTCCATGGCCTTAGTCGTGAGATGGGGCGTAGGGAGCCCATTGCGCTGACGGAGGCGTTGAAGGGTGTGCGCCACCAGTAGAGGAAGGTCCTCCATCCTATCCCTGAGGGGAGGCAGGTGGATGGGCACGACCTCCAGCCTGAAGAGGAGGTCCTGCCGGAAAGTGCCCTCCTCAACCTGTGCCCGGAGGTCGTGATTCGTGGCTGCCAATACCCGGACATCCACCGCGATAGCCTTTCCCCCTCCTACACGCTCCACCACGCCGGTCTCGATGGCCCGCAGCAGCTTGGCCTGGGCCTCCGGACCCAGATCCCCTACCTCGTCCAGAAAGAGGGTGCCCCGGTGGGCCAACTCGAAGCGCCCTCGCCGGCGTTCGGTGGCTCCGGTGAAAGCGCCCCGCTCGTGGCCGAACATCTCGCTTTCCACCAGGCCCTTGGGAATCGCGGCGCTGTTCACTCGGACGAAAGGGCGCCCTCTACGGGGTGAGAGGCCGTGGATCGCACTCGCGACCAACTCTTTCCCGGTGCCGCTCGCCCCCGTGATCAGTACCCGGGCATCGGTGGGCGCCACCCTCTGGACCAACTCCCGAACACGGTTCATGGCCGGGGAACGTCCCACCAGCTTGGCTTCCGGTCCCAACTCCTCTCTGAGGGCACGGGAGAGGTCCCTTGCTCGACTGACCTCCAGAGCTCCCTGGACGGTGAGGAGTACAGCCTCGGGCGTGAGGGGCTTTTCGATGAAATGAAAAGCCCCGAGACGAGTAGCCTTGACGGCGTCTCCCAGGGTTGCCTTCCCGCTCATCATAACCACAGGGACCCCGGGGGCCAGGTCCCCTATTTTGGGGAGGGCTTCGAGGCCGGACATCCCGGGCAACATGAGGTCGAGGAGGATCGTCTCCGGAACGTCCCTTTTGATCTCGACGATCCCTGCCTCGGCGGAATCAGCCTCCCTGACGGTGTAACCCTCTTCCTCGAGGAGGGCACGGATCATTCTCCGTAGGTTTCCCTCGTCGTCGATGATGAGGATGTCCATTCCAGATTCTCCTGAGGGAGGGGATTCCCAGCTTCAACGCCAGGGTGGGAAGGGAACCGCCCTAAACGGGAAGCTCAACCAGGAATACGGCCCCACCCTCCGGGTTGTTTCGGCCTTCCACTCGCCCCTGATGGGCAGCAATGGTATGTCGTACCATGGGAAGACCAAGGCCCGTACCCAAGCTCTTCTTGGAGAAGTCCGGCTCCCAGATCTCCTCCAAGTGCTCAGGAGGGAGCCCCGGCCCCGTGTCCTGGATCTCCACCTTCATCCATTCCCCGTCCAGCCAGGCCCGCACCTCGACTCGGCCCCTATCCCCGGCGGCATCGATGGCATTCAGGAGGAGGTTCCTGAAGCACCGGAGGAGTGCGTCGTAGTGGGCGGTGACCAGAGGGAGGCCGGCGGGAGGTTGGAAGTGGAGGACCGGGCCCACCCCCCCGTGCTGTTGAACGAGGAGTTGGAGGAGTTCGGCGATGTCCACTTCAGACCGCGGGCCCTCTGGCATCTTTCCGAATTGGGAGAAGGTCCGGGCCATTTCGTCCAGGCGCGCTATCTCTTCCAGGAGGACCGCTCCGGCCTCCTGGGCCGTTGGGTTCTCGAGTCGACTAACGTTGCTGGCGGCCATACGCATGGGCGTAAGAGGGTTTTTCAGCTCGTGGGCGACTCGGCGGGCCATGTCGGTCCAGCTCCGAAGCTTCGCGGCTTGGATGGCCTCGCGCCTGCCGTCCTCCAGCTCCGTCTCCATGGTCCTGAGGGCGGTCCGGAGGAGGGTGAACTCCTGGACTCCTCGGGATTCGGAGGGACCAGGCGGTGGGAGGGCCTCAGTCTTCCCGATCAGCTCCGTCCACCCCACCAGGTCCTGGATTGGACGGGAAAATCCCCGGGAGAGTTGGCGGGCGACCCAGAACGACAAGCCCGCGATGAGGACGGCCAGGCCCAGGGCCAGGAGGGGAAGAAGGGCGAGAATTCGGTCTGCGACCACCTCGAAGATCTGGGATTGTCGAAGGCTGCGAGAGAGGGCCTCCCGGTGCGTCCGGGCCGCGTCGATGACCTCGGTATCGGTAACCTCGGCCTCGACCACTGCGTCGAGCAGGAGCTGGCCGGACTCGGCAAGGGAGCCCCAAGGGCCGGCGCTCCCGGTGAAGCTGACCCCCTCTCGCACGAGGAGAGTCCCCACCAGCAGGAGGAGGGCAGCAGGAACCAGGCCCACGCCCATGAGGGCAGTGAGAATCCTCCGCTGGAAACTCTTGATCTTGAACATGGTAAGGCCGGAAGGTAGGGCGCCCTGGGAGAGGCCGTCAAAGGGTGACCGCTTTCCGAAGACAGGTGGGGCAGAACCGCCAACGAGAGCCCAGGTGCGTTCCGCAGGAACAGGAGCGAAGGCGGGGACGGCCGCACCAAGGACAGCCCTGGCTTCCGAGGGGAACCTCTCCGTCGCAACCGTCGCAGGGGACGGACGTTCCGCCATCGCCCTGGATCACCCGTCCCACTTCGTGGGGAGATGTTATCCCCTCTGCGACTTTCCGGAGGGCGTCCTCCTTGAGGGACAACATTCCGCCTTCCCGGGCCAGTTGCCTGAGGGTTCCCAGTGAGGCTTCGCTTGCCACGGCTTCCCGGAGCCCATCGGTCATCGTCAGGGCCTGAAAGATCCCCGTCCGTCCGCGGTAGCCGTCAGGGCACTCGCCGCACCCCTCCCCTTTTCTTCCCCCGCACCGAGAGCAGAGCCGACGCACCAACCTTTGGGCCACCACTCCGGCCAAGCCCCCGGCAAGAAGGTAGGGGGGGACCCCCATGTTCTGGAGGCGCGTGATGGCTCCTGGTGCGTCCACCGTGTGGATGGTGGAAAAGACCAGATGCCCGGTGACGGCAGCGGCCATGGCGATCTCGGCGGTCTCACGGTCCCGGATCTCTCCCACCATGATGATATCCGGATCCTGGCGCAGAACGGACCTCAAGGCGGTGGGAAAGGTGAGGCCGGCCTTGGGATTCACCTGGACCTGGTTCGCCCCCGGAAGTCGGTACTCCACCGGGTCCTCCAGAGTGACCAGGTTCCGTCCCTCTCTGTCCAACTCTGCCAGGGCGCCGAAAAGTGTGCTGCTCTTCCCGCTTCCGGTGGGGCCAGCCGCCAGGATTACCCCCTGGCCGTTTCCCATAAGCCGTCGGAACCGCAGCAGGTCACGGTTTGTGAGACCCAAGTGGTCCAGGCTGCGGGGAGCTTTCTCCGGATCGAGGATCCGGACCACGGCCTTTTCTCCGCCCTTCACGGGGAGGGAGGAGACACGAAGGGTGAGAGGCGTGTCCCCTCTCTTGAGGGTCATTCCTCCGTCCTGGGGTCTACGCTTCACAGAGATGTCCATTCCCGCCATGATCTTCAGGCGGGATAGGACGGCATCCAGGCTGCCTGACGGAAGGCCCAAGGCGGTCCGTAGGATTCCGTCCAACCGGTATCGGATTCGAATCGCCCCTTCGTGCTCCTCGATGTGGATGTCGCTGGCCTCCTCCTCCACCGCTCGGGCCAATATGTGATCCACCAGTCTGACCACAGGGGCCGAGCGGGCCACCCGCTCGAGCCTGTCCACGTCCTCTTCCACCTGCCCTTGGCGCCATTTATCCGGGAGCTCGTCCAGGAGTCCTTGGAACTCCCCACCGTAGGAACGAGCCAGGCCGTCCAGCATCGCAACGTTCGAGACCACCACGGCGTCGACGCGCCGGCCGCTTTGAAACTGGACGTCGTCCAGTGCACCCAGGTCCAGAGGATCCGCCATAGCGAGGCGGAGGGTCCTGGGGCTGATGCTGAGGGGGAGGACCATACCCCGCCGGGCCAACTCCGGCCGCACCGCTTTGATCGCCTGGAGATCGGGATCGAGAGGCGGTTGTTGATAGGGGAGCCCCAATTGAATGGAGAGGCAGCGAGCCACCGCTTCCTCCTCGACCCACCCCCGCTGGACCAGGAGAGCTCCGATGCGAAGGGCAGTACCGGGCTGCTCCACGAGGGCCCGGTCCAGTAGTTCTGCTGAAGTCGCTCCCGCGTCCACCAGGAGCTGACCCAGGATCTTCGGTTTCTTGTTCACTCGGAGACGATGGCCCGGGAGCGGGGGCGGGGCCATGGAAGGGGAGGCCGTGTATCCCCGGACTCCAGTGAAGCCGTACGGCACCGGCAAGGTCAGTCGACGCCGACTAGGTCGGCGAGGTCATCTGACGCCGGTCAAATTGGCGAGGTCAGCTGACACTGGTCAGGTAGCGGAGAATGAGCCCGGGTATGTCAGTGATTCCGGATAGGCCGGCCCCCAACTCCTTTGCTCCGGGTCCCCACAGGAGGCCGAAGGTGGGATTCCGGGTATGTCCCTGGGAAATATCCTCGATGTTTCCATGGTCACTGGCCACGACCAGAAGGGTCTTGGGTGGAAGGGCCGGAACCACTCCCCCGAGGAAGCCGTCGACTCGCTCCAGAGCTGCTACGGCGTCCGGCATGGTGCGTTTGTGGCCGGCCGTGTCAGTGGAGTAATGGGCAAAGAAGGTCAACCGGGCGTCCCTGGTGATTCTGGCCAGATTCCGTCCGGCCTCTTCGGGCGTGACCTCCGGTAGGTAGGTCAAGCCGAGACGGGTCCGCCACGCGGTGTTCAGGATCTCGCTGGACACGGCCTCCCCCCGACCCAGGTCCTCTTCCTGCCGGGTCAGTACCCCGGCCGCATGGGCGGCCAGGGCCGGGCCCGCCGGCCTCTTGGTCCACGCCAAATGGATGAACCGGCTCGGGTAGGCGTTGGCGAATCCATAGGAGATGCCCTCCGCCCTCGCTCTGGAGAGAACGTTCTTCTCCATCAGAAGGGGACGCAAAGGCACAGGCACCCAAGGCCCGAAATGGCGCCCGTACAGGACGGCCGCGTTCTCACCTGTAAGCAGTGCCGTTTGGCCGGTGCCGCTCTGGGGAAGGCCTTCCACGCCCATTAGAGCGTCCAATGGGATGGAAATGGCTTCGGCGCCAGAGTCGGGTCCTTCGCCAGTACGGGCGTCCGTACTGGGCTCGGCCTCCCGACCCAAAACGGGGATTCGGTCGTTGAGAAGGCCTCGAAGGGTTGGAAGTCGTGCGTTGAGAAAGGGGTTGACCGCGGCGTCCGGCGGCCCGACACCAACCCCGTCCAGGAAGATGAAAAGGACTTTTGCAGAGTCGGGCATGAGAGAAGGCCCGTTGGCCACCGGTGGTTCAGTCGCTGTCCAAGAGCCCGCCCATCCCGGCTTTTCCTACCTGGCGGTACGGAGATCCATGGTCACGTTCACGGACAGGTGGCCGATATCGGCCCTTTCCCGAAGGGCGTCCCGGAGGCGGGGCTCCATTTTTTTGTAGGCCGAAAGGACTCCGCCCCTTAGCTCCGTTCGGAGGAGCCTCATGGCATTAAAATCGGCCCTGCTGTTCCCGGTTTCCTTCTTCACTGTAGCCAGGTTCTCAGGCCGGATCTCGAAGGGGGACATGCCGACATCATCGGGTCGCGCCGAGTCGAGGTATTGGATCACCACGCTCACGTCACCCCGGCAATGGTGGTGGTGAAGGTCGCCGATTCCGCGAAAACGAGCGGCCAGTTTTCCGAGCTCACTCCCCTGGGCGGCGTGTCGATAGGATTCCTCCACCAAGCGGAAAACTCGCTTCATCCGTTCCGGGTTCGTGGCGTCCGGAGGGGGGGGGGTGGTATCCAACTCACGGCCCACGGCTTGCCGGTCATCGGAGGAACGGCCCGCGGACTCTTCGTCCCGGGAGCGTTCTCGATCGATGCTCTCGAGGATTCGATCCGGATTTGTCCGGAAGCTCATGGGGTGTCTCCATCGTCGATTATCATGTTGCTCGGAAAAAGGATAACCCTGGGCCCGGCCAGAGGCCAAGGCCCCCCCCAGGGCCGGGAGCCCTCCGGACCCGGTCGAACCTTCTGCCAACCGGCGCGGAGCTTTTCCGTGGGCACTGGAACGCGTCGGGACGACTTCGTACCCTTATTCCGTAAGGCCAGAGGGTCATATATTGGACGGGATCATCAAGACATCGACAACAAACCTGCCTGACGCTGAGGGGCGGGGACCTATAACACATGGAGGAAGTC
>JBDRDQ010000095.1:0-5032 GCA_043820695.1 Gemmatimonadota bacterium
AGGACGAGCTTCCGAAGCTTCATATCACTTCAGCCTGAACAAGCGAAGGAGGAAGGGAATGAGGACGATGATGTAGAGCAGCTCTTCGTCCCACTTCCTGCTTCGGATGAAGTTCCACACCAGGAGGACCACCACGTAGGCCACCAGGAGGTAATAAAGAAGGGAGACGAAGAATTGGATCAGAATCATGACTCCTCCTCCCTATAGCCCTGTGAGAAAGGAAAGACGGGCCGAGTAGACCACCATCAGGGTGCCGACGGCCATGATGATGAGCCCCGGTACCAAGCAGGCCCTCAGAAAACGAGTGTAGCTCTCCTGGTAACCGACCACGTCCACCGTGAGGCGACCGATGATGGCGGTCGGGGGCAGAGCGTCCCCCAGAGGCCAGATCATGCTCATCCCCGCCAGGGCCACGATGGGATCCAGCCCGATGTTGTTGAAGAGAAGAACCAGAGGCACGCCCAAGACCGGCGCGGCACCCCACATCAACACGGCTTCGGAAACGGGAAGGACCAAGAAGAGAGTGGCGAAAACGAGCCCCACTGGCAGCGTCACCGCCGTAACTGCCAGGAGCCCCCGCACTCCGGTGAGGGTCATGATCTGAACCAGAACCCCGACGCAGGTGAGGGTGCCGATGAGGGGAAGAAGCTGCTTGATGGTCTCCCGGGAGATCTTCAGGAAATCCAGTCTCACGGGGGACAGGAGGAACGACGTGGCGGCGGCGCACCCGAACATGAAGGGAAGACCCAGGACCGGAGTGTCGTGGGGCCACTGCCTACCCAGAAAGATGAGAGCCCCGAAAATCAGCAAGGGTAAGGAGACCTTCCCCCACCCCATCCCTTCGGGGGGCCGCGGCAGCTCCGCCAGGGCTTTCTCCAGGTCGATCGCCTCTCCCTTCCATCCCAGTAGAAAGATGGTGATCAGGGAGAGGAAGACGCAGGGGAGGAGAAGAGGCCAGAAGAAGCCCACGTAGGGCATGTTCACCCCGGCCGCCGTCATCATGGCCCAGAGGCTCACCGGCGGGGCCGCAGCGCTGAGGCCGGCGATGATGAATACGATTGCGGCGGTTCGGACCCGGGAAACCCCCATGGTCTCCAGGACGACAGCCACCATCCCACCCGTGATGAGAACGGTCACACTCCCGGCCCCGGTAAGGGCCCCGGGGAGAAGGAGGAGGAACGCCAGAAGAATCACCAGGACAGTCCGGCTCCTGTGGAACCGTTTCAGGATTCCCCGAACCGAAAAGGCCACCCCTCCAGATTCCTTCAGGATGTTCATGAAAAGGGTGGCGGTGATGAAGATGAGGTTGATGTCGAGGTAGGTCATGGCCCCTTCGGCGACGTGCCGGGGAGCCAACCCAAAGCCACCTGCCAGCGCTCCGCCGAGAGCCGCCGCTAACATGGACAGCTCGGTGGAGAGCTTGAGGAGCTTGGCGACGATATATACAGCCACCATGACGCCGAGAATCAACCCGGCATAGGTGAACATGCTCATGCCGACTACTTCCTCAAGACCTTCCCGAAGGCGTCCCCCATCTCCATGTTCTTCTCGAAGAGGACGAGAGGGATACCCTCAGCCTCGGAGAGGACGGTGAACCGACGGTCCTCGTCCCCATCCTGCCGGACCACCATGACGTCGGACATGGGCATCACGGCATCGATGGACTGCTCGTCGGAGTTGTCCCCCGCCGACGCGCCTTGTGCTCTGCGGTCCATCCCCTCTACGTGAGCCCCGATGATGGTGATGCCCTGCCGCTTCGCCTCGGCGATGAGGGCCTCGGTCCGGATGAGCTCCTCACGCATGGACACCCCGGCAGCCCCCATCCCTTTCAGGCTCGCTCCCGTAACGATGATCAGGGACTTGAAGGGATTCCCGGCGGCCTCGGCATCGAGAAGGTCCTGGGCAGTGGCCATCTCGAGAACCTGGTGATCCACCCCCAGGCGACCGAGAAAGAGTTTTACGAAAGTCGGTCCTGGACTCTGGCCACAAGACGAGAGGAGAACCGGGGTCTCCCCGACCACCCCTATATCCTGGGCATGAACGGGTCCGGCCCCCAGCATCAACATCAGCGCGAGAGCGACCAGCCCCAACATCCAACGGCTCTGCCGCATCATGGTCTTCACCTCCATCAAAACACGTAACCTCGAGTCTCCGCAACAAACTAGGTGGTTAACCCGGCTACCGCACCGTCTCCGGGCCACCTTCTTCCCTCCCGCCGAAAACCACAACCGCCAGAGCCCCCAGATACCCGACCGTCAGAAGCCAGAACCGCAGCCCTTTTCCCTTCTGGGCGTCCCGGAATGGGGTCGAGCCGGGTGGCGGAAGAGGGAGGGGATCCCAGGGAAGGCCGTACCTGAGGGCCAGTCCACGTAGGTGCAGAAGGTGGACGACCGGGACCCCCCGGGAGGCCATCTCGAAGAGGACGCCTCGCTCATTTTCGGGAGGAAGGAGGATTGGCCCGTCAACGCCACCGGACCCTCCGACGCTCTGCCCCGTCACAAGCCCAGGGGGCAGGTTCAGAATCCGTGGGCTGATGCCCAGGTTCACCTCGGCGCCGCCGATATTCACGAAGGCGGCCACGGACCCATAGAGTGCCATCCGTTCCGCCACGTTCCCCCGCAGCTCCGGACTTTGCAGAACCGGCACACCCGTCCCCAGAAGTTCTTCCAGGAGGTCGCGTCGAAAGGCCGCATCGAACTCGGATCCTACGTCCCCGGAGCCACCCAGGGAGACGGCGGCGGGCAGGACCGATACGAACCCCCCGGAATGAAGCAACTCGTAGAGGTCCATGAGATGAAAGTCCGGCCGGGTGGCCCCGAAGGAAGATGCCCCGAGGGAGAGAATGGTGACCGGCTCGGCGCCCAGGGCTTCCACCGTGGTGAGCGTGGCGACCAGGAGGGCAGGAAAGGAGCCCGAAGCCCCCACCGCGACCCTGTCACCCTCCTGCACCCCGGCCTCAGCCAGCAAGTGCGCCAGAAGACCCGCCATATCCGGGGTGGTGGTGGTCCGTTTCGCCTCGAGTTGCCCCAGGGAGGTGAAGAGCTCCGTGTGCTCGGGCCCTATCAGACAGGTGTCGTTTGGATCCAGCCCCACGTCGATGTAGATGCCCAGATTCTGGCAGTGCACAGCCACGGCGTCCAAAGCCCTATCCATGGCCGTTGCCGCTTCCACCATGTTCGCGGTCCAGGGAACGGCGGCTCCCGGAGCAATAATCCGGAGGGCGACCCAGAAAAGAAGGCTCACGCCCCCTGCCCACAGGAAGCGGACCCGGATCACACCAGGTTCAGGATTCGTCCGATCCACCCGATGGCCACCGTGGCAGTGAGGAGAGATCCCAGGGTCACCAGGACCCCCTGTCGTTCGAAATGGTTCGCCACGAGGCCCGGGATCACCCACCCGATCACGGTGAACTCCACTGAGAGGGGGAAGATGGCCGGGAACCACAATCTCCATAGGATCGACCACACCCCTCCCACCAGGATCAGAAAGACGAACCGCCTTCGCCCGAAGAGGATGAGCCAGCGGCTCACCAGGAGGTAAACCAATAGGGTGAGAAGGGCTGCGACCAGGGTACCGACGATTCGTTCCGGTTCGGAAATGAAGAGCACCAGGTAGCTGGGAACAATGATGCCCCCAGGGTAGACACCGGTGAGACCGATGATGGCCAGGGATATCAGAAGTCCGATGAATGGCAGTTCATATCCCATGTGGCTCCCCCACTTTCCTCCAGTGCTCCACCATGGATAGTCCCAGTCCGGCGATGTTCCCGAATCCGAACAGAATTCCGCCCCCCTCCCTCTCCATCCCCAAAATCCGGGTCATGATCCCCTCGGGAGGGGAAGGCCGAAGGATCTCGATACGCCGGGCTTCGGGGTGATGACGAAGGCGGTGCCTCAGGGCATGGGCGTGCAGCCCGGCGACAAAGAGCCTGCGGAAGCTCATAAGGGCCCCAGCCTCGAGAGCTTCGGCCCACTGGAGGCTCCGGTCTCCCCGGTCGGAGCGGAGGCCAAGGAGGCCGATACATGCCTCCGGCCCCAGCCGCCGGCTCTCGAGGATCCGGCGGTGAATCCCCATGGTGGATTCGGGATCATTGGCTGCAAAGGCGTTCACCAACAGCCAGGGGTCAGGGGATTGGTCGTGGTGATACCTCCAGCTCTTGAGGGTGCCCACATCCCCCTGCGCTTTACAGATGCCTTC
Organism: Gemmatimonadota bacterium; assembly: GCA_043820695.1. Taxonomy (GTDB): domain Bacteria; phylum Gemmatimonadota; class Gemmatimonadetes; order Longimicrobiales; family Gaopeijiaceae; genus JABDNZ01. Next base: position 4,198 of record JBDRDQ010000095.1, read on the forward strand.
CCGAATGACCTCCTCTTTCACACCCAAGAAACGAGCGGCCGCCCAGACCAGGTCCAGGTTGGTGCCGAACTCCCCACAGCCCTCCGGCGGCCGGCTCACTCCCTCCGGGACCCTCACCACCTCCCCCCCGCCCTGGGTGACCAGCTCCTGAAAACCCTCCTCCCACTCCGCCTCCGGGAGGAAGGCTCGGACGCCCGGGGGCACGTCGAGAGCCAGAACGGAAGCGACTTCCCGCCGCGTCCTCCCGTGGGCCTCCATATGGTCGACCCGGAAATTGGTGACCAACACCAGGTGCGGTTGGAGGATTTGTTGCACCTCCACACGATGATTCTCAGGGTGAAGGCTCATGACCTCGGCCAGAACCACATCCACGCCCAGCTTCGCCCCCCTCTTGAGAAGACGCTTCTGTTCGATGATGGAGGGCGCGCCCAGCCGGCGGATCTCCTGAATGCTCCCATCCGGAAAGAGGTAGGCCGCTTCCGAACCGGTGGTCTTTGCCAGCACCCTCTTGCCGTCTTCACTGAGTACGGCGGCCAACAGCCGAGTGACCGTGGTCTTTCCCCGGGTTCCGGTGACGGCGACGCGGAGAGGCACCGCGGCCCGGTTGCGACCCAACCGTACCGCTTCCGCAGCCAGATAGGCTAACCAGACGGCCATGAAGATGAGAAAAACCAGAAGTGGCGTCATGATCATTGAGGATACACTCCGCCCCGGGCCCGGGCAAAGCCACTTCCGCCCCAACTCCTGGCGTGATCCGGCCTTTGGGCGCAGAATGAAGGATTCCAGCATTCTCACGTCGTCAGATTCCGGCAGGGTCCACGCCAAGCGGGATCCG
>JBDRDQ010000096.1:0-2281 GCA_043820695.1 Gemmatimonadota bacterium
AAGGGGATGGCCCGGCTGGGGCAGGAATCGGCGCACTTCTTACACTCGAGGCAGAAGTCGACGGTGGTCGGATCGGGGGCCGGAGGGTCCGTTGCAAGGGGGAGATCGGTGGTCACCACCGCGATCCGAACCCGAGGGCCCAGTGTCGGAGTCATGAGGAGGCCCATCCTGCCGAACTCCCCCAGCCCTGCATCCCTGGCCACCAGCGGGCAGATGACCCGGTAGTTCCCATCCACATGGGCCCGGGCCCGATATCCCAGACGGCGAATCAGATCCGCCAACTGGACCGCCATGACCCCACCTCGGAGGTACTGGAGAGCCGACTCCATGGCCGTGGGACTTCTGGGAGCCCGATCCACCATCTCTTTGTCCATCTCCACGGTGAGAGCCAGGGCGAAGGTGTGGTCAAGCTCCACCGGCCTCCCATAGTCCGGGCCCCTCCCGACGTGGCTGTAGAGATGGTAGTCCCGCAGCTCCGTCACACCCACGGAATGGGCCCCCATCTTCAGCGACCAAGCCTTCAGGAAGCCGGCCATGGCCTTTGGGTCGCTGGAGCGGCTCGGTCCTCCGCAGGCCTCCGCCCGTTCCCCGCCCAGCTTGATTCCCGAGGTCTGCGTTGGCGGCTCTCGCACGGGATCGGACGCAGCCCCTTCACCCTCCACGAAGGGACGGAGCATCTCGATGGTCCAGAACGCGGCATCGGCAGCGGCGAACCCCTCCCGGTGGAAATGGGCCGAGCCCGCCGCCAGGAGCCCCGGTTCCATTCGGAATTTGTCGTCCAGCGGCCGGTTCTGGTTGCGGGACCGGTAATACTCCTCGAACCGGTCCGTCCCCGGCACCAGCGTGGCCCTCGAAAACATGATGTCCCGCTCGTCCACCCCCGGAATCGGGTCGCCCAAGGCCAGGAGGTCCCGTCCGGGGAAGGGGAGGAGCAGGGCGAGGGCCAGCACGCTCACCGAACTCAGCAGGGCAGCGGCCACGAACGTGCCTGCCCCCACAGGTAGGAGGAGGGGAATCAGGAATGGCATCGTGCCCAGGAATCCGGCAAAACCAAGTCGGACCGCAGCTTGCGGCTCTCCCTCGGCTCGTGACACCCAGGCGGACCACAGGAGCAGGATGAAGATGAAGGCCCCCACCACCCCCGAAACCATCGGCAGGATTCGGACTATCACACCCATGTTCCAGCCCCCCAGCCCCTAGACATACCCAGCCAATACCCCGACCGTCCGATCCACCTCATCCAGCGTATTGTAGACATGGGGGGAAAGGCGGATGCCGTCGAATGCGCCGCTCATGGCCGCGCATCCTATGTGGTGGGTTTCGTAAACGTTTTGGAACACCTCCCGGTGATCCACGCCCGGCAGGGCGAAGACGATCACGCCTGCACACAGCTCCGGTGCCAGGGGGGTATGAAATCGGACTCCGGGCACCGCTTTGGACAGCCCCTCTCTTACCGCCGACGCCAAGGCGTGGACTCTCGCCTGAACCGTGGCCGGACCGATGGCTTCGTGGAAAGCCGCAGCCGTAGCCATGCTCACCACGGCGGCATCGTCCCGCTGCCCCATATTCTCGAACTTCTGGGCGCCGCTGTTCTCGGCCCCTTCCCACCCAACCCCCACATGAGTGGGCCAGAGCCGGGCCTGGCTTTCCTCCCGCACATAGAGAAGACCTGCCTCCTTGGGACCCATGAACCACTTGTGCGAACTGGCCGTGAAAAAGTCACACCCCATGTCGTTGAGATCCAGCATCAGAGCCCCGAAGGATTGGGCTCCGTCCACCAAAGTCAGGATGCCCCTCTCCCGGGCGAACTGGCACAGATCTCTCGCCGGAAGGCCCACGCCGGACGCATTGGAAACGTGACTGAAGGACAGAACCCGGGTCCGGCTGCCGAGAGCCGCAACCAGAGAGTCCATCAACTCCCCGGCGTCCTCGGAGCCGGGGGGGGTCGTCACCCGCCGGACGGTGAACCCCCACCGTCGTGCCCTGACGTCCCAGGAGACATTGTTGGTGGGGTGGTTCTGATCCCATAGGACGACCTCGTCCCCGGAGCCCAGCTCCAGGCCGTTCACCACCGTGTTATTCCCCTCGGAAGTGTTTCGGGTGATGGCGATCTCGGACGGGGACGCCCCCACATAGGCTGCCAGGGTTACCCGGGCCACCTCCTACAGACCGCCGAAATACCCCCGGTTCTGAAAAGAGGCGACCCGGTTCACAGCCCGGGTGTGACCAAACACGGCTACCTGGACCGGATAGGGGGAGGGGCAGAGGTACGCCGCGTACG
>JBDRDQ010000097.1:0-4185 GCA_043820695.1 Gemmatimonadota bacterium
GTGGACCCTCGGTACCGTCGCGGGATCCTATCTGGCGGTAGCTGAAGTGTCGGGACTTTCCGGCGCGGTTGCCTTCTTCGCCACCGCCACCGCAGATGTCCCCTCCATCTTGGTCATCCGAGAAGGAAACCACCAGACGGCCCAGTTCGGCACCACGGTTTCGATACCGCCCTCGGTGCGAGTTGGAGACCAGTACGGAAACGGAGTGGCTCAGGTCCCGGTGGTTTTCGCCGTTCTGGGTGGCGGTGGGTCCATCACCGGCGCACAGGGACTCACCGACGGGGAGGGGGTGGCGGCCGTCGGGAGCTGGGTTCTCGGGCCGGCTCCGGGGCCCAACCAGCTTTCCGCATCGGTTGAAGGCGCCGGTTTGGTGACGTTCGACGCCGTGGCGCTGACGGCCCCTCCGGCTGCCATGACCAAGGCAGACGGGGACAGTCAGTCTGCATACGTTGGCACCCCGGTCCTCACGCCCCCCATGGTCAGAACCACGGACGCGGCCGGGAACCCGGTGCCCGGGGTCCCCGTGGTGTTCACCGTCCTCTCAGGTGGTGGGTCCATCACCCAGGAGGCGACAACCACCGATTCCGAGGGATTGGCCGGTGTCGGAAGCTGGACCCTTGGGGTCGTAGCGGGCTCCAACACCCTCGTCGCCTCGGCCAGCGGCCTGCCATCCCTCACCTTCTTGGCCACGGGGATCCCTGGCCCTCCGGCCTCGATGGCGGTTCACGAAGGTGACGGCCAGAGCGCCCTCTTGAACACCGCTGTCCATGTCCGGCCCTCCGTCCTCCTGCGGGATGTCCACCAAAACCCAACTCCAGGCGTGGCTGTGGTTTTTTCCGTTACCGGGGGAGGGGGTTTTGTCACGGGAGGGTTGGCGACGACGGACGGCCAGGGGGTGGCCCGGGTAGGGAGCTGGGCCCTTGGACCCAACCCGGGAGTCAACCGGCTGACTGCGAGTTCCGCCGGGGTCACCGACGTGGTGTTCTATGCCCAAGGCCTCGCGGCGGGCGGGTTCCAGATCGACCTCGAGTTCCTGACAAGTTTGGATCCGGCTTATCTGGCCGTTTTCCAGGACGCGGCTGCCCGGTGGGAAGAGATCATCATCGGGGACATCCCCGATTACGGAGGAAGTCTTCCCGCAGGAGGGTGCCAACCAGTCCTGGAGGAGGGCGGAATCGATGACGTGAAGATCTACGTTACGGTGAAACCCATCGACGGATCCGGGGGTGTCCTTGGCCGCGCGGGGCCTTGTTACTACCGGACCGTAGACGGTGTCTTCCCCCTCACCGGAATCATGGAATTGGACGAAGCCGACGTGGCCGATCTGCAAACCGCCGGGCTGTTGGACGATGTTATCGTTCATGAAATGGGGCACATCCTCGGCTTCGGAACCCTCTGGAACGCCTCGTCCAACGATTTCCTGGTAGGAGGTGGGACCGCCGATCCGTATTTCAACGGGGCTGGGGCCGTCGCCGCCTTCAACGCGGCGGGTGGAGCTGCCCGGACCGATCCAAAGGTGCCAGTGGAAAACACAGGCGGATCCGGGACCAGAGACGCCCACTGGAGGGAATCCGTGCATAACACGGAGCTGATGACGGGATGGATCGAGGGCGGCGGAGCGGCCAATCCGTTGAGCGCCATCACCATCGCCAGCCTGGCGGACATGGGGTACACGGTGGACATGAGTGCCGCAGACCCCTATGTGCTCCCCAATCCCTTGGCTTCCGCCCCGGGAGAAGTTCCAGGTGTGCGCTTCTTCATCAAGGAGCTCCCCGCCCCCACTCCCCTTCCAGCCAGTCCGGTAGGTGGAGAGCCGGGGCACTGACTCCCGGCCTCAACCAGGCCCGCAGGACCATTCCGTAGCCCCCTTCGGTTCCCAAACTCTAGGAGATCATGAAGCTCCTGGAGCAACTTCGCCGAGCCATCCGGGCCCGCCATCTCAGTCCAAACACGGAGGAGGCCTATGTGGGCTGGGTCAAACGGTACGTTCGATTCCACGGTCTGAAGCACCCTGAGGCAATGGGGGTATCGGAGATCCGCGCCTTCCTCACCCATCTTGGCGTGGACGAGCACGTCAGTTCCTCCACCCAAAACCAGGCGGCCAGCGCTCTACTGTTCCTGTACCGGAAAGTGCTCAGAGTGTCGCTCGAAGACCCCGGCGCCCTGCCAAGACCCCGAGGGGCCGAGCGTCTACCCATCGTCCTTACCAGAAGGGAAGTGCAACAAATCCTGGCTCAGCTCGATGGCCAGCCTCACCTGATCGTAAGTGTACTCTACGGCTCCGGCCTTCGGCTCATGGAGGCATTGACCTTGAGGGTCAAGGACATTGAGCTGGAACGGAGGGAGATTACGGTCAAGGCCGGGAAGGGGAGGAAGGACCGGGTCTCCATGCTGCCCGGGATCCTGGCCCAGGATGTGTCCGAACAGATGAGCCGGGTGCGAAACATATTTGAGGAGGATTTGAAACGAGGAGGAGGTTACGTAGCACTGCCAGGGGCTCTGGCCAGGAAATCGCCTGCGGACGCCAGGGCCTTTGCCTGGCAGTACCTGTTCCCCGCTCGAAGAAGCATGATGGACCCGGTAACAGGACGCCGCACCAGGCATCACCTGGACCCCTCCGCAGTGCAAAGAGCCATGAAAAGGGCCGTCAGGGCCACCGGCATCCCCAAACGCGCTACCTGCCATACCATGAGGCACTCGTTTGCCAGTCATCTCCTGGAGGACGGCTACGACATCCGAACCGTGCAAGAGCTCCTCGGCCACGGCAGCGTCCGAACAACGATGCTCTACACTCACGTCCTCAACCGGGGCGGCCTGGGCGTTCTGAGCCCCCTCGATCGAATCAGCCAGACACTCCGCAGTGGTGGGTCACACACCTCATTTGCCAGAACCGGCTTTCTCAGCAAAGATTGGCCAGAGGGATAGTCAAACTCGATCCCAGGATCTCAGCTGCCGTCCGGGCATTCCGATACGATTCCGCTGATCCACCCCCAATGCGAATGCTGCTCCGGATGCAAGGATCGGAATGGAAGAGAGTTTTCGGAGGGGGGTGGTTGGGAGTATCATAGAGGAAAGTTAGCTTGCCGAAACCTGCCTTCCTGAAGACATCCTGCCGCCACTCACCCCAATAGATTAGCTTTGCGAAGAGGGCAAACTCAAGGAACGGAGTACTCTCATGAAGACGGGCCTCCTGAAAGAGTGTGGCCGTTTCTCTCCGATCTTCTCGCTAATTCTTGCCACGACTTCCGCCGGGTGTTCCGACACATCCGGTCCCGATCCTGTCTTGCTCGAAATCGTGGAAGGTGATGGCCAAGAGGCCGAAGTCGCCACCCACCTCGCCGGTCTACTGGTGGTTCAGGTCACCGGCGTGGATGGACTGCCGCGCAGCGGGGTGCGGATCGAGTGGATAGCATCGGAGGGCGGCGGCAGCATCGAACCTGACGCGGTGCTCAGCGATGAGGGGGGACTGGCCAGCGCTCGCTGGACTCTCGGCCCGGAGCCGGGAACTCAGTCTGTGATCGCAAACGCGCGAGGGACAACCACGTCCTTCCGTGCATTGGCAACTCCGCCGCCTCCTGCGGACTGGGCCGAACTCCTGGAGATCCGGCCCGGGGCTCGGGTCGAAGGTACGGAACTCCTGGCAAGTGTTTGGTTGCTCAACCGCTGGCCCGGAACCGTCCGACTCTATACTCCGTCCAGTTGCCTCATTCAACCGGGGTATCCGGCCCTCTATTCTACGAGCGGCGAGCAGGTGGCGTATTGGTCTTGGGGTTGTTGGGCTGTGCTCACCCGGCACACGATTGCGCCCGGTGATTCGCTGTATCGTCAGTGGGAGCTGGGAATCGCGTCGGTAGGGTCAGGTGAGTTCACTCTGAGATTCCGATTTGCAGTACAAGACATTAATGGAAGGCCTGCCACCCTGCCCGACACCATGATGACGGTAGTCATTGGGGGTTGAGTCGGGGCGGTTGCGACAATCAATCTTTGTGCTGCCGCTCCTTGCTTTCCGTCCCCAGAGGGATCCGGGCACTGAAGGCAAGCTAACAAATAAGGATTGTTTCCACACTCAACACGCGAGAAGCCGAAGAGGCGAGGATCAAGAGAGTGTGGAAACGATCTGTTGTGCTGAACCGCTACGGGGTGTGTGGGGCTCTGGAGATTGAAGATTCGGGGAGTTCGTGGTGG
>JBDRDQ010000098.1:0-52575 GCA_043820695.1 Gemmatimonadota bacterium
TCCGCAGCGGCGTCTCGCATCGAATCGTCCAAGGCCTATTCCAAGGAGCTCATGCGGAATGCGGGGGTCCCCACGGCTAAGTTCCGGGTCTTTCGGAATCTCGCTGCTGCCGAGGACTACGTCCGGGAGCAGGGGGCCCCCATCGTGGTGAAAGCCTCGGGCCTGGCGGCAGGGAAAGGCGCCATCGTTTGCGAAACCGAGGATCAGGCCCTGCATGCGATCAGAGGGATGATGGAGGACCTTCGTTTCGGGGAAGCCGGCAGGGAGGTGGTGATCGAGGAGTGCATGCGGGGGGAAGAGCTCTCAGTCTTCGCCCTGACCGATGGCAGAGGTGTTCTCACTCTCCTGCCCTCCCAGGACCATAAGCGGGTGGGCGAGGGGGACACCGGCCCGAACACGGGAGGGATGGGAGCGTACGCTCCGGTCTCCCTGGTGAACCCGGAGCTCATCGGGAAGGTGGAAGAGGAGGTCTTTCTTCCGACGCTGCGAGCCATGGAGGCCGACGGCTCCCTCTTCCAAGGGCTCCTTTATGCCGGCCTCATGCTCACCTCCGAGGGCCCAAAGGTGGTGGAGTTCAACTGCCGTTTCGGGGATCCCGAGACCCAGGCTATCCTCCCCCTCCTCGCCAGCCCCCTCCTGGAGCCCATCGCGACAATCGCCGAGGGCGGATCTGTGGCCGACATGAAGCTCCATTGGCGCTCCGGAGGCGCCGTCACCACCGTCCTGGCATCGGAGGGATATCCGGGAAGCTACGAGAAAGGAAAAATCATAGAGCTCCCAGCTACCCTTTCCGAGGATCCGGAGCTTTTCGTTTTCCACGCTGGGACACAACGGTCGGTTGAAGGCCTCAGAACTTCCGGTGGCAGGGTCTTGGCCGTGACGGGGTTGGGAGATTCCCTTGGGGACGCTTCCCGAAAGAGCCTGGTCGGAGCGGATGCTGTGGAGTTCGAAGGGAAGTATTTCCGAACGGATATCGGATGGCGGGAATTCGCCAGGGACGAAGGAATGCGCCCATGATCATCACCGCTTCCCGAACCGCTGATGCCCGAACTACCTGAGGTCGAGACCGTTGTCCGGCAACTGGCCGAAGCTCTGCCCGGAAACCGGATCCGGAACGTTGAGATCATCCACCCTGATCTCATCCATGAGCCTTCCGATTCCTTCCGGAGGGCCCTCCTCGGATCCACGATCGGATCGGTTGCACGGCGGGGGAAGAACATCCTTCTGACCCTCTCAGGCCCGAGCCTTCTCGTGGTGAACCTTGGAATGACGGGGCGACTCCTCTTCGCGCCTCTCCGAGCCGGATCGAGGTTCGGATCGAGAGGTACATCCCATGAAGATCGACCACCCCATTTGGCCATCATCCTCACCCTGGACCCCCAAGGCCTCCTCCTCTACGCTGACCCCCGCCGGTTCGGTTCCCTCCGTCGTTATTCATTGCCTGAGTGGAAGAACGAATCGGCCCGCTTGGGGCCCGAACCGTTTGACCCGGAGTTGACCCCTGAGGATTTCCACCAGCGACTGGCCAGGTCTCGCTCCCCTATCCGGTCGTGGTTGTTGGATCAGACCAAGATAGCCGGCGTTGGGAACATCTATGCCTCCGAAGCCCTATTCAGGGCAAGAATCCACCCGAAGAGACCGGCACAATCCATCGACGAAAGGGGATCGGCCTATCTCCTGGAGGCCATTCGGAATGTCCTTTCCGAAGCCATCCAGGCCCGGGGAACGACGCTGAGAGACTACCGGACGGCCTCAGGGGACAGGGGCGACTTCGAGCCGCACCTCCAAGCCTATGGCAGGGAAAGTGTCCCCTGCCCTGGATGTAACACGCCCATCGTCCGCGTCGTATTCGGCAACAGATCAGCCTTCTTCTGCCCGAGATGCCAACCAACCAAATGAAAGTCCGTCTCCTACTCCTTTGCTTCCTGGTTTGCCTCAATGGGTGCGCCTCATCGGGGCGACCCACCGTTGCCAAGTCCGAAACCGGATCGGTGGCAAGCCCCGAAGTTCTGGAGCACACGTTGGAGAACGGGTTGCGACTATTTATCCTCCCCCGGCCCGGAGTGCCGATTGCCTCTCTCGTGTTGCAGTACGCGATCGGCGGCGTAAACGAAGAGCCGGGGAATACGGGGGTAGCTCACCTCCTGGAGCATCTTCTATTCAAGGGGACCACCTCGGTGGGAACGCTGGACTACACCCGTGAGGCCCCCCTACTCGAGGAGATGGACCGCCTTCATGATTCGATCCTCCTGGCGGAGGACGCTTCACCGCCGGATTCCGCCGCCATCATCTCCCTGAGGGGGCGGATGAAGATCATTCAAGAACAGGCTTCCGAATTCGTCACCAGCAACGAATTCGATGCGATCCTCTCGGAGAATGGAGCCCGAGGCCTGAACGCCACCACCACATCGGAGTCCACGACCTACTTCGTGGAAATCCCTTCGCACCGGGCCGAACTCTGGTTCGTCCTGGAGGCGGACCGAATGCAGAATCCCGTCTTCAGGGAGTTTTACACCGAACGGGACGTGGTGGCGGAGGAACGGCGGCTCCGCCTGGAGAACAACCCCGGCGGCCTTCTCTACCAAGCACATCTGGCGGCCGCGTTCGAGGAACACCCCTATGGTGCCCCCGTTGTGGGTCACATGGAGGATGTCCAACGACTTTCCCGCCCTGATGTCACTTTGTATTTCCGGAGGTTCTACGGACCGAACAACGCGGTCGTGGCTATCGCCGGGGATGTCGATCCGGACCAGATCCTGGCATGGGCACGGGAATACCTGGGCCCGATCCCCCGGGGCGAAGACCCCCCACCCGTCCGGATCGAGGAACCGCGGCAAAGGGGTGAGCGTCGGGTCGAGGTCGTTTACGATGCGGAGCCGGCCATCCGGATCGGGTGGAAGGTCCCTCCCTCCCAGGCGGAGGATGCCACGGCCCTCCATATGCTGACGTCTCTACTCACGGGGGGAAGAAGCTCCCGGATATACAGTCGCTTGGTCCTGGAGGACCGGATCGCCTCAGGAGTCAGCTCAAGCATCGAGCCCGGGCAGCTATACCCGGGGTTGTTCTCGATCCAAGCCAGCCCCCTTCACCCTCATACGGTTCAGGAGTTGGAGGAGGCCATCTATGAGGAACTCGAGATTCTGAAAGAAACCCCACCCGAGGAGAGAGAACTCCAGAGGGTTCGGAACCAACTCGAGGCAGCGGAGGTGAGGCGCCTCCGATCGAACCTCGGCTTGGCGTTACAGGTCGCCGGCTCCGCCTCTCAGTTCGGGGATTGGCGAAACACCTTCGATTTCTTCGCGAGGCTTCAGGAGGTCTCTCCTCAAGACATTCAACGGGTCGTCACCACCTACTTCCGGAAGGAATCCCGGACCGTGGCGATCCTGGTGAAACCGTCCGAAGATCTGGGAAAAACCCAGTGAGCTTCGCGTCACGATTTCGGCACGCCCGGGCAGCCCTCCTCTTCGGGTCCCTTTTCTGGTGCCTGGCAGCCGCCGCCGAAGCCCAGAGTACCCGGCCCGTAGGGCGGGAGGCCGCCATCGGCCTCCGCTTTGGAGAGCTGAGATTCGAACCGCCCCAGGTCCAGAAGCGGACCCTGGAGTCGGGGGTAACCCTTTTCCTCACGGAAGATCACTCCCTCCCGCTGGTGACTCTTTATGCCCGGTTTCAAGGGGGGTATGCCGTCCTCCCCAGGAGTTCCTATGCGGCGGCCACCGCCCTTCCCGGCCTTCTCCGGAACGGTGGAACCACGGTCCTCCCCCCGGACTCGGTGGACTACCTGCTGGACTTCTACGCCCTCCAGATGACCTTCGGCGGGGGTGGGCAGAGCACCTCCAGCAGCGTGAACACGCTGACCAAACATCTGCGTCCCGCCGTTGAACTCTGGACCGACATCCTGAGGAATCCGCGTTTCGACTCCCGGGAAGTCGAGATCTGGCGTGACCGCCAAAGGGAGGGCATCAGGCGAAGAGGGGATGATCCGGGACTGCTTGCTGTATCCGAGTTCAACCGGATCATGTTTGGAGACCACCCGGTCGGATGGGAAATGGATGAGGAGGACTTGGGCCCCGAAAGGATGAATCCTGAAGCCGTCTTCCAGGTTTACTCCCGGATTTTTTGCCGTGAAAACATGATCTTGGGTGTCGTCGGGGATGTCCGGATGGCCGACATTGCCCCCGTCCTGGAGGAGATGGTCTCCAGCTGGCCCTCCTGCACCGAGCCCCTCCTGGATCCCACCCCGCCCCAGTTGAGAAAAGGCCGAAGGGTCTTCCTCATCCCCAAGGATCTCACCCAAAGCACCGTCGTCATGGCTGCCCCTGGAGGGATTTCCCAGAGTACGGACCCCGACTACTTCGCCTCCAGGATCGGGAATTCCATCCTTGGCGCCAACGGATTCAGCAGCCGGCTCCTTTCCCGGGTCCGAACCGAGATGGGATACGCCTATTCCGCTTCGTCCCTCTGGACCACTCCGTCCCGGTATGAGGGGATCGTAGGAGCCATGACCCAGACCAAGAGTGGGTCGACGGTGGCGGCCACCCAACTGATTCTGGATATCTTTGCGGAGATGCGAAACACCCCGCCGGCACAGGAGGAGGTCGACCAGGTCATCGCACAGATCGTGAACGGTTTCGTGTTCAATTTCCAGGACCCGTCCCAGATCGTATCCAGACAGATGTTCTACCTGTCCGAGGGGCTCCCCGAGGACTATCTGGAACGGTTCATACGCGGGATACAGAGGGTGGACCCCGAGGCGGTCCGAAGCGTCTTCAACCGGTACGTGCACCCGGAGGAGATGATCATCCTGATCGTGGGAAATCCCGACGACTTCGACCTGCCCCCGGACGTCCTGGGGGAGGTTCAGATCTGGGAGATAGGGGGGTAGGGAGGGATCACCGAACCCCCATGTGAAGAGCCGCGATCCCGCCGCTGAGAAGCTCCCAGCTCGTTTCCCTGAAGCCGGCGACCTTCATCAGACTCGCCAACTCCCCGGGGTCCGGAAACTCCTTCACGGATTCGGGAAGATACGTGTAGGCCCAGGGGTGGCCGGACACGATTCTGCCGACCAGGGGCAGGATCCGCCGGAAGTAGAGTAGATATAGGCCCCGAAGGATCGGGTTGGGAGGTTCACTGAACTCGAGGACGACCAGGCGCCGGCCAGGTTTCAGAACCCTGGCGAACTCCCGGAACCCTTTTGACAGGTCCGCGAGATTCCGGACCCCGAAGGCCACCATGGCCCCCTGAAAAGCGGCATCCGGGAAGGGCAGTCGAAGTGAATCCCCACACACCGGAATCACCGCGGATCCCGAGAGCTTGGGAATCCCCTCCAGAAGCATGGAACGGGCGAAGTCGGAAGCCACGACCCTGCCCTGAAAGGATTCCCGACCGGCGAGCTCCAGGCTCAGGTCGAAGGTCCCGGCACAGGCATCGAGGTAGGTTCCTTCCGGCTCCCCCTCCCAATCCAGCCGGTCCACAGCCCTTCTGCGCCATCCCTTGTCGACATTCAGGCTCAGGAGATGGTTCAGGAGGTCGTAGCGGGGGGCGATCTCGGAGAAGATCCTTTGGACCTGCCGCTCCCGCTCTGGGCCCTCGGAGGGCCGGGCTTGATCTTCCGTTGTCCTCAATCCGGTTTTCTCACGCGTCCTGGGGGGCCGGGAAGACCGACCATCATCGGCCCGGGGGTGGAAGAAAAGAAAAAAAACGGTACCCGCGAAACCCTTTCCGTTCCATTCTTGTACCATTAGATCGCTGGGCTGTAACCTACCCAGGGGTTTTTCAGCACGGATCACCGGAGATTCGGGTCCTCGTGGACTACACCCAACTGGAGGACAGAGACCTTGCAGTCCAGGCGGCCAAGGGCCGGGAGATGGCTTTCCGAGAACTCTTGACCCGATACGAGCGGCCCCTCTTCTCATTGGTCTACAGAATGGTGCGGGACCGGACCCTCGCGGAAGACCTTGCCCAAGAGGCCTTCATCCGTGCATTCAACGCAATCAGCACCTATAAGCCCCGGTACAAGTTCAGCAGTTGGATCTTCAAGATCGCCAACAATCACACCATCGACTATCTCCGGAAGAGAAAGCTGGACACGGTGTCCATCGACGGGTCACCCCACGCCCGCAACGCGGAGGAAGAGGCCCAGACCCGACTGGTGGTTGAATCCCGTGAAGAAGCCCCGGACCGATACGTGGAGTCCAGGGAGTTGGGGGGACAGATCGAGGAGGCCATCGGTCAGCTCCGACCCGAATACCGCTCGGCTGTACTCCTCCGCCATGTGGAGGGCTACACCTACGAGGAAATCGCCGATATCATGGACCTTCCTCTGGGAACCGTGAAGACCTATCTGCACCGGGCACGGGGAGAGTTGAAAGGCCTTCTGGCCCACGTGGATTCCTGATTGCGAGAGAACAAGGAGCGGCCCGGGAAATATTGAAACTTCAGAAGGTGGCCGAACGTAGTGGAAATCGACAAAACGATAGGAGTTGAACGAAGTGGCATTCGACGGTGACCTGAGGCATCTGACCTCCGAGCAAATCCAGGAGTTCCTGGACCAAGAGCTGACTCCCAAGGAGGAGGCTTTGGTGCGGGAGCATCTTGGCGCTTGCACCCGGTGCCAGAGTGAGACGGAAGCCTGGGGCGTCCTCTTCTCCGATCTCGGCAGCCTCCCGGAATTGGAACCGGGGCCTGCCTTCCAGGGGCAGGTGCTCCAGAAGGCTCCGGTTGGAGAACCCGTCGGTAAGCAGGCTCACGAATGGCTGGAGGCGAGAAAGGCGAGACGGCGGGGAGAGGCCCACATTCCCGCCGGAAGCATACAGGATTACCTGGAAAACCTCCTTCCGGTCCAACCTGCGACCCGGCTGGAGGATCATCTCACCTCCTGTGCGTCCTGCCAGGAAGAGGTCCAAGAGTGGAAAACCCTATTCGGGTCCTTCCAGCCCCTGGGTCACTTCGCTCCCGGACCGGGGTTCTCGGAACGAGTCATGGCCCGGGTCCTGGTCCTCTCCCCGGTACCGGTGCCGGTGCCGGCTGGCCGGCGGTCATCCCTACCGGGTCGTGCCCTGGCCTGGGCTCGGTGTCTTCTTCCCAAAACCCGCCACGGGTGGGCGGTGGCCGGAGGAGTGGCCTCGGCTCCCACCGTCACCATGGCTGCTCTGATCTATCTCGTTTTCTCGCGGCCACTCCTGACGCCGGGAGCCTTCGGTTCTTACATGCTCTGGAAGGCTTCGGCCCTTGCCGATACGCTCGTGTCCGCCGTATCCACAGGAGTTCTGGAGAGCGCGGCACTTTTCAGGGCTTACTCTTTTTTGGAGCCATTTACCCAGTCTCCATTCCTCCTGGGCTTGGGAGGCCTGGCATTCTCCCTCCTCAGCGCGGGTGCTCTCTGGGTCTTATACCGAAACCTCATCATCACTCCACCGGATGATCGCTATGCGCGTGCTCGGGTTTAAGCGTTTCCCGCTGGCGTCGATCCTCGCCCTCGTCACCCTCCTCCCTCTGGGAGCAGAGGGGCAACTTCGGACCGTGGTCTCCAATGAGATCGCGGTTTCCGAAAAAGAGGCGACGTTGAGGCTCGACCTCCAGGATCACGGGGACCTCACCATTTCATTCCAGGACGGTCAGGTTCTTGTTGACGGGGAGGTGGTCGGTGGCTACGGCAGGCGAGACGGCCTGGACTTGGCCTGGCGCTCCCTCCTCGGCGAGGTCATCACCCTGGACGACGGTCCTTTGGCCCTGGCGCTGAACGACTGGGATCCGCCCCGAGGCTTGACCGGGGCGGGTGGGGATCTTGCGGCTCGTCTGGACAAAACCCTGGAGGATGCCCTGGCCTTGCCGGAGGCTTCGGAGGACCCCGGACCTCAGGGTGGAGTCACCCTTTCCCTGGGTGGAGAGGAGGGCCTTCTTTCCGCCCTTCTGAGCAGGACCGGGGCCCTCACCGACCTCGCCGAAGCGCTGCAAGGGGCCCCAATCAGCGAATTCACCCTGAAGATCGGCGAGGATGTGGTGGTGGAAGCCGGTCAGGTGCTGGAGGGGACCCTCATCCTTGTAGATGGAAACCTGGACGTCCGGGGCAGGATCGATGGGGATGTGGTGGTGACGGGAGGTAGAGTCCGGCTCCTGGAGAACGGCGTCATCACAGGGGACCTCAGGATCGCCGATGGTGAGTTGGACCGGTCCGGCGGGACGGTGGAGGGCTCGTTCCTGGACATGGACACGGGGGATGAGGTTCACCTGCAAACGGTGGAAATCGAGGATCTCCGGCGGGAGCTCGAATCGGAGATCCGAAGAGACCTCCGCTCCTCGACGGAGAGGGAGAACCGCCACTCCCAGAACTTCATCTTCGGGTTTCTCGGGAATGTCGGGAGCGCCATCGCCGGCCTCCTGGAGAACCTGGTGACCTTCCTGGTTCTGGCGATTCTGGGTGTTCTCGCCGTTCACTTCCAGAGCGAACGGTTGGAGGTTGTGGCCACTACGGCACGTCGGGCTCCCGTTCGATCGGCGGTGGTCGGATTGGCGGGCGGTTTCTTCCTCCTCCCGATATGGATCGTGGGTGTGATCGCCCTTGCCATCACCATCATTGGAATCCCTGTTCTCCTGGCCTGGGTGCCCCTCTTCCCCATTGCAGCAGCGATAGCCATCCTCTTCGGATACCTGGCGGTGGCAAGGAACGTGGGTGAATGGGTCGCCGAGCAGGAGTACCGGGGCCTGGAATGGATCCGGGGGTCCAATACTTTCTACACCATCGTTGCCGGAGTGGGGGCCCTCCTGGTGCCCTGCGTTGCCGCCAGCGCCGCCCGGATTCTAGGTTTGGGGTTCCTCACGGGGCTCTTGGGTTTCGTGGGATCCATGGTGACCCTCGCAGCGGCGGCGGTGGGTCTGGGCGCCGTCCTCCTCACCCGGGGCGGGAAGATTCGGCCCCTCGAGTCCTATTACGATTTCGAGGAGGACTATTGGGCGGACATGGAACCGGGTCAGAGGAAGGATCCGGAGCCGGCCCCCGAATCCGCAGAGCCGGCCCCGAGCCTTCTGAGGCGGCGATGGGAGCCGAAGAGGCCGGAACCGATTTTTCTACGCGGGCGGAAGGGGAGCATGACCAGGGGACCGACGGAGAAGAGTCCCGGGACGGAGACCCGGACGAAGGGAAGGATGAAGATGCGTAGGGATTGGCCGCTTGGGATTCTGGTGGCTTCAAGCCTTCTTCTCGGCGGATTCCCCTTCCCCGGCGCAGCTCAGAGTTGGCGTTCGGTTACGATGTCACGACAGCTGGCGGGCGAGGAAGCCTTGGAGATCCGGATTCGTTTTGGCGCCGGACGGCTGGCCATCCAGCCGGGTGAACCCGGAACCCTCTACCGAATGCACTTGCGGTACGACGAAGAGAGTTTCGAACCGGTGGCCGAGTACGAAAGAGGACGCTTGGATTTGGGGGTCAAGGGCACGAAAAACAGTCTGCGGTGGCGAAAAGAAGACACCCAGGAAATGGAGCTGTCCCTGGCCCGGGGGATTCCAATGGCCCTGGACCTCGAGTTCGGCGCCGTGCGGGCTGACCTGGATCTAGGTGGGCTCGCGATGACCGGGCTGAAACTCCAAACGGGAGCTTCCGAGTCCAGGGTAGACATTTCCGAACCGAACCCCATCCGAATGTCGAACGCAAGCCTCGAGGTTGGAGCAGCCGACTTCCACGTGAGGAACCTGGGAAATCTCAACGCAGAGGTCATCACCGTGGATGCCGGCGTCGGGAATATTGTCTTGGACTTCAGGGGAGACTGGCAGGGGGATGCCACCGTATCCGTCGATATGGGGCTGGGAGCCCTGGAACTCCGGTTTCCCGAGGGTTTGGGAGTCAAGTTGTCGAAGGACACGTTCCTGACTTCCCTTGATTCCGAGGGCTTGGTCAAACGCGGAAACTCGTACTATTCCGTGGATTGGGAGGATGCCGAGCACCGGGTGACG
Source organism: Gemmatimonadota bacterium (assembly GCA_043820695.1). Classification (GTDB taxonomy): domain Bacteria; phylum Gemmatimonadota; class Gemmatimonadetes; order Longimicrobiales; family Gaopeijiaceae; genus JABDNZ01. The sequence goes on from JBDRDQ010000098.1 coordinate 9,946, forward strand.
GTGACGGTGGATGCCGCTTTCGGCAGCATCGACGTGGTCTGGGTCCGCTGAGGACCCGAGTCGGTTATTCAGAGGAGAATACGATGGGCACGCTCTTGACCTTTTTGGCCGTCGGCTTGGTGACTCTCATCGCCGCAGGTGTCGTCATCTCCGTCCTTGGGGCGGTCCTTGGCCTCACATTCGGACTCGCCCATTTCCTCCTTTTCAAGGTCGCGCCGGTGATGTTCATCGGTTGGGTTGCCCTCAAACTCTTCGACAAGGCCCGAGGCAAGCGTCGGATCTCGGCATCGGATCAGCGGTGGCTCGACGGAGGGTAAGCGGCTCCTGCTTCGGGCGGAATCCTGATTCGAACGCTGCCTCCCATGCCCACGCCCAAACGCTTGGTTGCGGAGCCGTCCCGCACCGCCACCTCCACCCGACCGTCGGAGTCAATCAACGCCAATAGCTCTCCGGATTCCACCTCTCCATAGCTCCGCCGAAGGGGAATCCAGCACCCCTCCACACCGACCTCCCCCGTCAACCGCACCAGCTCCTCCGGCAGGTTCGTTGCGAGGTTGCCGAAACGGTCCACCTCAACCACTTCCCCCACCACCCACTCGCCCACCTTCTTCCTCGGGACTTCCCGTAGAAGGACCGGGTCCGAGATCGGTTCTCCGAGGAGTTCCAAGGGAGTCCCTGTCGCAAGGAGGGCAGCCGCCGGAGCGAACCAATCCCTCCCATGGAACGTTTCGCTGGTGGGAGCCGGCAGGAGCTCAGATGGCTTCAGCTCGACGCACACCCATTCCAGGGCCTCGGAGAAAACCAAGCTGAAGAGTCCGTTGTCGGGGCCTACAAGGAGGCGCTCGTCGGCCCTCACTGCCAGGCTTCTTCTGCTTGTCCCAACCCCTGGATCAATCACCACCAGGTGCACGGTTCGGGGGGGGAAACGGCACCAGTAACGACCCAAAACCTGGCTGGCTTTCCGGACATCTCCCGGCGGAACGGCGTGAGTGATATCCTCGACCAGCGCCATTGGGGCATGGGTGGCGAGGACTCCCTTCATGGCGCCCACAAAACCATCTTCGGTGCCGAAGTCCGTGAGAAGGGTGATTCGTGCCATGGGTCGATCTCAGGACCCCGCTTCCCCCCGCCAAGCCAGAGCCTCGACGAAAGCTCCGTCCTCGCCACCGCCCGGCAACAAATCCGAGGACAGAGCCGTCGTCCCGGCCTCCCTGACCCGGATGCCCCTCTGCCTGAAAAGGGAGAGGAGCTCCGGGTAGCCCCGGATAAGCTCATGGACCTCAAGCGCCTGGAACTCCTCCAGCGGAGGAGGGGCAAGGAATGGATTTCTCATCCCTGGTCCGTACCCTCGAGCGTTTCCCGAAGGGCCTTGGCCACCCCCTTCAGAGCCCTGGCGGCCGGCGAATCAGGCGCACCCGTGACTGGAGGGACTCCGGCATCCCCGGCTTCCCGGATTTTGGGATCCAGGGGGATGGCCCCCAGGAAGGGAAGCTCCATGTCCTTGGCAAGGGCCTCACCACCCCCTTTGCCGAAGATGTCCACCGTCTCTCCACAATGGGGACATTCGTACCCGCTCATGTTCTCGACAATTCCCAGAACCCTGGTGTTCACCTTCTCGAACATCCGGACACCCCGGCGAACGTCCAAAGTCGAGACGTTTTGGGGGGTCGTCACCATGACCGCCCCGTCCAGATCGATGGTCTGGACGAGAGAGATCTGGGCATCACCGGTTCCCGGCGGCATATCCACGACCATATAGTCCAGGGGGCCCCACGCCACCTGTTCCAGGAACTGACGGAGAATCCCAGAGATCAAAGGCCCCCTCATGATGGCCGGTTGATCCTTATCCAGCATGAAACCGATGCTCATGAGGCGCACCCCGTGTGCTTCCAGGGGTTCGATCTTCTCCTCACCCTCCCCACCGGTAGCACTGGGAGTGCGAGTCTCTCCGAACATGAGGGGAATGTTCGGACCATACACGTCGGCGTCGAGAAGGCCGACCCGAAGACCTTCCTGAGCGAGGGCCACTGCGAGATTGGCCGCCACCATGGACTTCCCTACCCCGCCCTTTCCCGAGCTGACGGCAATGATCCGCTTCACGTCGGGGAGGAGCCCCGGTTGGGGTGTCGGGGCCGGCACGGAACCGGGCTTCAGACCTCCCTGGCCAGGGGCCGGGGGTGGAGCGCTCTGGGGGAGTTGTACGTTGACCTTCACCGAGGTCACACCCTCCACCCTGCCGGCCACCGTCCTCAACTCCTTCACCAGAGACCCCGGGTCCTCCGGCGCCATGAAGAAGGAAAACCTGACATTCCCATCCTCATCGGCTTCCAGACTCCGGACCTTGCCTCTTGACACCACATCCCCTGCTCCGGATGGGGTCTGAATATCCGAAAGGGCTGCCAACACTGAATGTTTGAGTTGTTCCGTCGTCATATAGTTCTCGGTTGAAATGAATGGCATACGGATCCTAGAAGACTTCCGCCTGATCGTCCACTCCCAGGAGCCTTTTTGATACCCTCCACCCCACCTTTGTTCACTCCCTACCCACCCGAGGGTGGGAACGCCTTGAGCGGTTTCGCACCCCGCCCTCTTTTTGCTAGTTTTCTCCTACACGTTCGGGAGGATTAGGGATTGATCCTGAAGGCATGACGAATCTGGGATCGGGCTGCCCGCCCGTGGGAATGGGAAATACAGGGACCCGCCACCTTGAGAGGGGATAGACGATGAGTGCGAAGGTTCAAGTTCCCGAGCCAATCAACGAACGAGTGCTGGATTACGCTCCCGGGAGCCCGGAAAGGGCAGAGCTGAAGAGAAAACTGGAGGAGATGGCCGGCCAGGTCGTGGACATTCCCCTCGTGATCGGTGGTGAGGAGGTCCGGACCGGAAACACGGCCACCGTGGTCATGCCCCATGACCACGGCCATGTTCTGGCCACCTACCACAAGGCAGGGCCCGAGGAGATCAAAAAGGCCATTCGGTCCTCGATGGACGCACAAAAGGAGTGGGCGGCCTGGCCCTGGGAGGACAGGGTAGCGGTCTTCCTGAAAGCAGGTGAACTCCTTGCCACGAGCTGGCGCTCCACCGTGAACGCTTCCACCATGCTGGGGCAGAGCAAGACAGCCTATCAGGCTGAGATCGACGCCGCCGCCGAATTGGTGGACTTCTTCCGCTTCAATGGCTCCTTCGCTCAGGAGATCTACGAGGACCAGCCCATTTCATCGAGGGGGGTGTGGAACTCGGTGGAGTACCGGCCCCTCGAAGGGTTCATCTATGCCATCACCCCCTTCAACTTCACCTCCATTGCCGGGAATCTCCCTAGCGCCCCCGCCCTCATGGGGAACACCGTGCTCTGGAAGCCTGCAAGGAGCTCTCTGCTCTCGAGTTACTTCATTCAGAAGCTCTTCGAGGAGGCTGGGCTGCCCCCGGGTGTAATCAACTTCATCACCGGAAACTCGGCCGAAATCACTCGCCAGGTCTTCACGAATCCGGCTTTCGGAGGCGTACATTTCACCGGATCGACCCCCGTCTTCCAGAGTATGTGGACCGCGGTCGGTGAGAACATCTCCGTGTACAATGGCTATCCCAGGCTGGTTGGGGAGACCGGAGGGAAGGATTTCATCATCGCCCATCCGTCAGCCGACCCGGAGGCGGTCACCACCGCCATCATCCGGGGCGCCTTCGAGTACCAGGGGCAGAAGTGCAGTGCGGCCTCCAGAATCTATCTTCCCGAGTCCATCTGGGCCGAGATGAAAGACACCCTCATTGCACAGACCGACGGCATCGCCATGGGGGACGTCCGGGACTTCCGGAACTTCATGGGGGCGGTAATCGACAAGTCTGCATACGACAAGATCACCGGATACATCCAGCGGGCGCGGGAGTCGGACGACTCGGAGATCGTGGCCGGAGGGATCTTCGATGACTCCAAGGGATACTTCATCCGCCCCACCATCGTGTTGGCCAAGAAGCCGGACGTGGAGTGCATGTGCGAGGAGATCTTCGGACCGGTGGTAACGGTCTACGTCTATCCGGACGCCGAATGGTCCGAAACGCTCAAGCTGGTGGACCGGACCGGCGAGTACGCTCTCACGGGGGCCGTATTCAGCAGGGATCGCAAAGCCATTCTGGAAGCGAATCGGGCGCTACGCTTCGCGGCGGGGAACTACTACATCAACGACAAACCCACAGGAGCCGTGGTCGGCCAGCAGCCTTTCGGGGGCGCCCGGGCAAGTGGGACCAACGACAAAGCGGGATCGAAGTTGAACCTGCTGAGGTGGGTTTCGGCCCGGACCATAAAGGAGACCTTCGTCTCCGCGACCGCCTACGACTATCCGTACATGAGGGGTGAGTAGGCGGATCGGACGGCCCTGCCGTTCCTCAGGGGAATGAACCGAAGGCCCGGGGGGGAGGCGCCCCCCGGGCCTTCGGCGCTTCTCCCAGCGGGCGATTCTCAGGCGAAATGCTGTAATAGGTCGCTGAGCGCCTGGTATTCCCCCGACAAGGGGTTTTGGAATGCCAGACGACGTCGAACCAGGAGGGCCAGGGTCTCCTCGGCCCCATTTCCCGGCACCAGATCATGAACCTCCCCAGGCCTGATGCGGCCCCTCCCCTCCAGCGCTCGCCAAACTTCCAGCTCTTTCCAGGATGTGGAACCGATCAACTCGTAATCCCCGGTCTCGGTCTCAGACACCGCAGCCAGGGTTTGCCGCTCAAGCACTACCTCAATCGGGCCCCGATGAAGTTCCCGAATCCCCCTGAACACGAAGAAAGCTTCCCGGGGGCGATCTTCCTCCAGGAACCGGAGAAGGAGCTTGGCCACGACCTCGTCGGCACATGAGAAGTCGATGACGGTCACCTGAGAGAGGTCGATGACAGAGAGACTCACGGGGCCAGTCCCTTCAGCCAGAACGTTCTCAATGGCCAGCCGGACCGCCTGTCCCGTCGGGCGGGTCACGAGAGAGGAGTAGAGGGAAGCCACATTCCTCCGCACCAAGCGCCCCACGTCGATGGAGACCGGATCCACCCCGAAATCAGGCATGGTCCTCCATCTTGGCCGGTAGGACGATGTGGATCTGAGCTCCCGGAAAGGGAGGGAGGCCCTCCTCCAAGGGGGGAGCGTCATCCCAGGCCGGAACGTCGGCAATGCGGGCGGTACCGCTTCGGATAGAGATGGCGCCATCCCAGCGCCGGATCTGCTTCCTGATCTGCTGGATCCCCTGACCTCGGCCGGAGTCCGGGAACCGGGTGAGCCCGTGGATGAAAGCGGCTTCCAGCGCTGTGGCGTCTCCCCATCGGTCCCCGAAACGGGTGGCATGGGTGTCGGCCAGCGATCCCTTGAAGCCCTTTCCCACATCGGCCAGGCTCAAGATCAGGACCTGTCGCCCCAGCCGTTTTGCCCACGTGTAGGTCTGGGCAGAGACCCAGCCGGGAGCCTCAGCGTGCTCGATGATATTCTGGCACACTTCGGAGAGGATGACGCTGAACTGGACCACAGCCGAGGCCGGGTAGTTAAGGGTTTTGGATAGGATCGCCCCCGCCTGTTGTTGCACCCGATCCACCACCGCATGAATGTCCGTATTCGTGGCGATGGGGGTGATCTCCAAAAGAACGTCGGAGCTACTCGAGGACCTGCGGGGGTGCCTCACTTCGATGTCGAAGATCGATTCGGCGACTTCGAAGAAGCGCATCCGGGCCAGATAACTCGTGACGTCTGCTCCTTCCAGGAGCTGGAGCCTAGGGGGAGTCCCCTGCCGATCCCGAGCGACAGTTCCCGCGGCCAACAGTCCGATGATGCCGCCTGGATCCACCCACCTCAGATGGCGGCCGTCGAAGAGGACCTTCCCTTCCTGACTCTTGGCCAATTCCCTGGCCAGCTGGTCAAAAGTGGAGGCGTCCAGCGTTCCCGGGACGGGGATAATCTGCAATGGCGCTCCAGTCGATGGAGGGGTCCTTCTCAGGCCTCGGGATCCGTCGGAGGAAAGGCCCGGCTCCCACGGTCAGGGCCCCAAAACCCCCCGAAGGTGATAGCGAAGCCCTCGAGCCCCTCGGTGCTCCACGTTCTTGGCTGCCAACCGGTTCGCCCCCGTGATAGCCCCCTCCAGGGAGTCACCGCCAAGAAGCCTCGCAAAGAAGGTAGCTCCCCACACGTCCCCGCATCCAGTAGGGTCACCCGACAAAGGGTCATTCGGCAGGGGCAATTTGCCCGTCCGGGTCGCACCCCCCGCGCTGAGTGATTTCCTGGTCCCCGGCCAACCCCGGGGATCGGGGGTGAACTCGGGGGCCACGATGTAGGCAGCACCCTTGGTGCCCATGGTCACGGTGATGAGCTTGAGTTCCGGCCCTACCGTATGGGCGGCCAGCTCCCAGGGGTCCCCCCAAGAGCGCCCCATGAGCTCGAACTCCTCCTCATTCACCTGGATGGCATCGAAAGCGCGGAACCACGCACCCCACCCGGGTAGCTCCTGGGGGAACCTGTGGCCGTGCGTTGATATCCCCAGGAAGAGGGAATGGAGATCGGCGTAGAGGGGAGCATGGAAACGCTCCCTGAAATGGCGGGCCGTCTCAATGCCCAACTCAAACCCTGTAATGAAGTTCAGGTAGAGGGCGTCGACCTTCTTCAAAGGGAGTTCCAGCTCCTCCCAGCTCCAAGGAGGGACGCCTCCCGTCAGCCGCTCGAGTTTACGGGTCTGACCCTGGTAGCTGAGCTCTACCCGGTAGTTTCGGAAAGGGACGACCCGGACACCGGGCTCCATCTCCACGCGGGGAATGGAGCTAAGATATTCGAGAGCCCGCTCCGCCAGGTCTTCTCCGACTTTCAGGAAGGGTTGGATCACCCATCCCTCTGGAAGCACCACGCTAAGAGCCTCCAGGGCGTAGGAGATCCCTCCCCACTCCTCTATGGGCTCCAGCCGTCCATCCCGATCCAGGATCCGGTCCCAAACCAAGGTTCCCACCACCCCCAGACGAAAAGGTCGAGGAGGAGAGCTTTCCTCCAGCCCCGGCATACCGTCCGCTGAGCGGTTGCTTTCTCGATCCGTCATGGGTCGGGAATCAGATAAAGCCGAAGGTCGCCTTTTTGAAGATCCCCGCAGCCCCGACCACCCCCGCAGTTTCGGAGAGCTCCGCCGGCACGATTCGACAGGCGTCTACCGCGGAGCGAAAGGCCCTTCGACGAACCTCTTTTCGAAGGGGAATGAAGAGGTGGTCACCGGCCCGAGTCACACCCCCTGCAATGACCACCACGTCGGGATTCAAAGCGTTGATGAGATTGGCGACTCCCACTCCCAACAGCTTCGCCGTCTCTTTCATGACCTCGTGGGCGTAGGGATCACCCAGGACCACCCCTTCGTAGACCGTGGCGGCGGTAATCTTCTCCAAATCTCCCTCCACCAATTCCACCAGGACGGACTCGGCACCGTACTCGATCCCCTCTACGGCCCTGGCAGCGATATTGGGACCCGAAGCATAAGCTTCAAGGCACCCATAATTCCCGCACTTACATTTCCTGCCGGTGGAGTCGATGGTGGTATGCCCGAACTCACCCGCCGCATCGGAAACCCCGTGGTGGAGTTCCCCGTTCACCACCAAACCCCCACCGATCCCGGTCCCCAGGGTGAGCCCCACCAGAACGGTCGACCCTCGCCCGGCTCCCATCCACCACTCGCCGTAGGTGGCGCAGTTGGCATCGTTGTCCACCTCGGCGGGGAGTCCGAGTCCCTCCGAAACCAGACTTCTGAGCGGAAAGTTTCTCCACCCGAGGTTGGGAGCTTCCAACAAGACCCCTGTCTTCCGGTTGAGCGGACCGGGAGCGCCAATTCCGATTCCTGCAACCTGAGTCCGACCGCCACCCTCCGTCCGAAAGACCTCCTCCATCGACTTTTCGACCGCCTCGACGGCCCTCCTGACCACATCCTCCCCACCGGCGGCAGAGAGGGTCGGGAGCTTTCGAACCCCCACCGCCGCTCCGCCTTCCAACGGTACGAGGCCCACCACCATATTGGTTCCACCGATGTCCAAACCCACGATCCAGCGGAAATCGTCGGCCATCTCAGCTCCTTCCCCCCTTTGCCCGTGGTGTGGAATCGCCGGGAACGGTGTTGGAGTTCCAGAGGGGACGTCCCCCCTCTTCCCTCCCTGGCCCGAACTCAAGAAAACCACCGGCTTCCCTGCGGGCATTCAACTCCAACAATCCGTCACGGGCTCTTGTCTCCCCTTCCTCTGCGATCCTTCGCCGAATCCCCTTGTTCTTCCGGATTGACTCTCGGGTCTTGTAAGGCCGGTCGTGATCCAGGTGAAGGAGGACGGCCCGAAACCGAACCCGCTTCCCACGAAGGCCGAGATTTTCCAGCCGGGATCCCAGGGCCCGGTCGGCGCCGCCATACTGCATCTCTGTTTCCATGCCGTTGGCGGCAAAAATCCAATCTCGCCAGGTGGAGGCGTTGTTCAGGTTCCAGGTGGGGTTGGTGGTGGAAAGCCTATCCAGGAGGCCCGGCCTCCAGTCCGGAGGGAAAAGCCTCAGTTGATGCCGTCCCAGCTTCTGGCCCTTCCCTCTGAGCCATCCCGGGTCGGAAAAACGACCGGAAACCACATCATCGGCGGTGATCCTGCGGCTCACCTCCATGGAGAGGTACACGGACCCTCCCGAGAGGAATCGACCCGGCTCCGCCATCTCAAAATGCGTCCGAACGAAGTCCCGACGTGGTATGCAGTCCCCATCCGAAAAGACAAGGTAGTCGCCCGTCGATGCCAGGATCGCCGCGTTCAGAATGATGGAGCGCCGGTAACCCTCGTCCGGATGCCAGATTTGCCTGATGGGGAAGTCGCTCTCGTTGGCGAAACCCAAGATCAGGTCCCGGGTGTCTTCCGAGGACCCGTCATCGGCGATGACCAGCTCGAATTCCCTGAAGTCCTGCCGGCTGTAACCCCAGAGGACCTTTTCCAGCCATTCCACCTTGTTGTAGGTGGACACGATTACGGAAACCTTCACGATCAGTCCCCGAGTGATAGGACCGCCAAAAACGCCTCTTGGGGAATCTCCACCGAGCCCACCTGCTTCATCCGACGTTTTCCTTCCCGCTGCTTCTCCAGCAACTTCCGTTTCCGTGTGACGTCCCCACCATAGCACTTGGCGGTCACGTTCTTTCGAAGAGCCTTCACATTCGTTCGTGCAATGACCTGGGTACCGACGGCAGCCTGGAGAGCTACCTCATACTGCTGCCGAGGGATGAGTTCCTTCAGCCTCACCACCAAGTCTCGGCCGTGGGCGAAGGCTTTTCCCCGGTGAATGATGACACTGAAGGCATCCACGGGATCCCCGTTTATCAGAATGTCCAGTTTCACGAGATCGGCTGACCTGAACTCCAGGAACTCGTAATCGAGGCCCGCATACCCTCTGGTTCCTGCCTTGAGTCGGTCATAGAAATCCAACACGATTTCGGCAAGGGGGAGCTGATAGTCCAACTCCACCCTCTTCGGATCCAGATAGTGCATACCTCCGAAAACCCCTCGCCGGTCATGGCAAAGCTTCTGGACATTTCCGATGTACTCGGCGGGGCATACGATTCGTGCCTTCACCACGGGCTCGGAAATCTTCGCCACTCGACCGATCGGGGGCAAACTGGCGGGGTTCTCAACCTTAATTTCAGTCCCGTCGGTCAAAGAGACGTGGTATTCGACGTTGGGGACGGTGGTGATGAGGCTCACACCGAATTCCCGCTCCAGGCGTGCCTGAACGATCTCCATGTGGAGAAGGCCAAGAAATCCACACCGGAACCCAAAGCCCAGGGCGTTGGAAGTCTCCGGAACAGAGTGGAGGCTGGCGTCATTAAGGATCAGCCGTTCCAACGCGTCCCTGAGATCCTCATAGTCGTCGGCATCCGTGGGGTAGAGGCCAGCGAATACCATGGAGTGAACGTCCTGGTACCCTGGAAGCAACTCCGGCGCCACCCGATCAGCATCCAGGATTGTGTCCCCCACCCGAGTGTGGGAGACCGCCTTGATCCCCGCCACGAGGTAGCCTACCTGTCCGGGGCCAAGCTCGGGTTGAGGCAACCGGCCCAACCGAAGGCATCCGACCTCGTCCACCTGATACCTGGCGTTGACGTTCCCAAAGGTGACCGTCATCCCTGCTTTCAGCACACCATCCACCACCCGGATGCTGGGAACGGCGCCGAGGTACGGGTCATAGTAGGAATCGAAAATGAGGGCCCGGGCAGGCGCATCTCGATCCCCCACGGGAGGGGGAACCCTCTCTACGATGGCCTCGAGAAGCGGTTCAATCCCCCTCCCCTCCTTGGCGCTGGCCAGAAGGATCGTATCCGGATCCACTCCGAGGAGGTCGGCGATCTCATCCCGCCTTCTCTCAGGCTCAGCCCCGGGGAGGTCGATCTTGTTCAGGACCGGGATGATCTCCAGGTCTGCGTCCAGGGCCAAAAAGAGATTGGAAAGAGTCTGAGCCTGGATCCCCTGGCTGGCGTCCACGACCAGAATCGCACCTTCACAAGCAGCAAGGGACCGTGAGACCTCGTAGCTGAAGTCGACGTGGCCGGGAGTATCGATGAGGTTCAGCTCATAGTCCTTGCCGTCGGCTGCACGATAGTCCATTCGGACGGCGTGGAGCTTGATGGTGATGCCCCGTTCCCGCTCCAGCTCGTTGGTGTCCAGGACCTGGTTCCGCATCTCGCGCAGCTGAAGGGTCCCTGTCCGCTCCAGCAGCCGGTCGGCAAGGGTAGATTTCCCATGGTCGATATGGGCGATGATGGAGAAGTTTCGTATGGTTTCGGTGCGCACGTGTAAACGGCCGCCGTCCTTTGGATTCTTGGGAAAATTAGCCTTTGAGTATAACGGAGGTGGCTGGCAGGGATCAATTGAAGGACCCGCCACCGAAAGGACGGATGTGGAGGGGGAGAACAAGCGCCCGGCAGAGGGGGTCCGCCGGGCGTCGGCCATTGAGGATAAGCCCGGGTAGGGTTAAGGAGGTCCTACCGGAACTTTACGAGTTCAGACCCCCTCCCCCACCCGGGGGCCGCTTGGGTTTGACCTTGGGTGGGGCCGGAGGCCTGGAGGACTGGGCGGGAGGGTTGCTGGTGCCCCCCCCACTCCTGACCGTTGGGGTAGCACGGGTGGCCGCCCCGGCCCCCCCACTTCTCACCGCCCCAGTGGCTGGGATCGGGGTTCCCCCTCCTCCCCGGGGCTTGGTGACCTTCACCGAGGGCCGAGTAACCGGAGTCCGCGGTGGTTGGGTCGGTTTCGGGGGAGCCGCGGATGAACCGGTGCCGCTGGGCCGTCGCTCCAATACAGGCCGTTGGGTTGTCCCGGACCCCGGGACCCCCCTCGGGTCGGTACGGGTCGTCGTAGGGGTTGTCGCAGTCGGCCGGCCCGAGCCGGGTTGTGCTCCGGAGATCGGCCGGGTGGGAGCCGCAGCCCCGGTTCCCGTGGCACTCGGTCGGCGGTTCGCCCCACCCTCGACACCCGGTCGCGGCTGGCCGACGACAACCGGGGGAGTACCCCCGGTGCTCCCGGGACTGAAGGCCGACGGAGCCCCCGTCCGGGGCACCGCCCTCCTGTTCCCGCTCCCCTCGACACCGGGCTGGGTCACGGGCGGCGTGTTCCGCACGACCACCTGAGGAGTCCCGGCTTCGCCCAAGACCCTCTCCTTGAATCCGAAATGGGCCACCCCCCGCCGCGGTTGGACGTAGACCACCCGGGTCCCACGGTACCTCGTGGCAGGGTAGTAGTAGGGGTCGTTGTAGATCACCACCCGGAAACTGGTGCAGGAATACGCATAGGGGTTCCAGCTATAGTAGGGCTGAAATCCGTGACAGTCGTAGCAGAGGAAGCGGGGATACTCGTAATGGCGGTCTACATGATATGAGGTGAAGTCCAATCCATAACCCACATACTCCCAATCGGGGATAAGGGTGGCCACGTAATCGTCCATGGCCAGGTACGGATCCCCATAGACCTGCCGTCCTACATTGGTCAGATCCCACCCTCCGGCAAAATGGGAATAGCCGAAATCTCTGAAATCGAAGGGTTCCGGAGACGCGACGATGAAGAAGTACCCCATCCCCGGGTCATCATTCACATACCAGTAGGAGGATCCGGGGAAAAGGACCCGGTAGTCCCGGCCACCTCTTGCGAAGTGGTTTTCCTGAGGGGAGGACGGAAAAACCATGCGGACCGCGCCGTTGGTATCAACGTGGAATATCGCTACGAAGGCGCTCTCGGAGACGCTGTAGTAGATCCGGGCCCGCTCACCCCTCTGAAGAACCGGCTCGTCTCCCCGATCCAGCCAAACCCTGGCTTCGAGCGGATACACATCGTAGTCCTGGGCAGCGGCGGTCGTGGGGAGGATGCCTGACCAGGCCGTCACCCCAACCGCCAGAACCGCCATCAGCTGCCGCATACACATGAGACCCTCCTTTAAATCACATCTTTCCCATCTCCCTCTGTGCAGATCCCATGCCATGCGTCGACTAGGGGAAACCCAAAGGGAATGAGGGTGATGACCCCCAGGTGGCTCAATCCCGTCCTCATTGGGGGACACCATCGAGACCTGTCGTGGACAATCCCCTGGAACCCCGCTGGAGGCAGGCCCCTCCAAAGCTCCGGGTCGGGCCCCTCCAAAGCTCCGGGTCGGGCCCCATCCCCCCCGGGCGGGGTTTACAGGATTGCCGCCGAATGGGCTATCTTCCCTGTCGACACCCCCCTGGGGTAACATCCAAGAACCAGGACGAGGCACTCTAGTTGAGTCGGTTTCCAAATCCTATCCTCGATGCATTTCTTTCCTCCGGCACGATGGGAGCCCTTCTTCGAGACCCCCCGCAGCCGGGGGAAACCCGTGTCCTGGGCGGGGCAGTGGGATCCAGTGGGGTGGGCGCCATGGCCGCCCTCCACCATGCCCTCGAGAACCGTGTCCTCATTGCACTGGCCCACTCCCCGAAGGATGCAGCCTCCATCGAAGCGGATCTGGAGGCACTCCTCGGCACCGGCTTATCCTTCCTTTATCCCCAACGTGAATCCCTCCCCTACGAGACGGAGGAGCCCCACCTTGAAGTGGGCGGCCTTCGGGTTGAGGCCTTGGAGGCTCTCTTCAGCGGGAGGACCCGGCTGCTGGTGACAACGACCCGGGCGATCCAGGAGCGGGGCCCGGTTCCCTCTTCCCTGGCGGAGCTTCGGCTCACCCTTTCGACCGGCGAAGAACGGGACTTCGCGACGCTCCTCCAGGAGTTGGAGGCACGGGGCTTCGACGAGGTCCCTTTGGTGGAGGAGGTGGGGCAGTTCGCAGTCAGGGGCGGCATTGTGGACGTATTCTCATTCGGTTCCCCGGAGCCCTTCCGGGTGGAGTTCTGGGGAGACGAGATCACCTCGCTCCGGACCTTCGACATCCTGGATCAGAGGTCCGTCCGGAAGCTGGACACGACTCACATTCTACCGGTGGATTTCCGTGGTGGAGCGGCCGGTCCTGCCGTGAATCGTTCGCTTCTCGAACTGCTCCCTTCCGATGCCCTTTTCTTTCACTGGGATTCGGAGGATTGGAGCCGGGAGTTGGAGAGGACATGGTCTCATGCCCAGGACATCCGAACCGAGCTCCTGAGGAACGGGCAGAGCCCCGAACCGGTGGAGAGGCTCTTCCTCCCTCCGGAGGAGACGCGGGCGGCCTTGGACGCATTCCCACGGGTCTGGGTCCGAGAAGGGCGCACAGGTGGGCTCGACCTCGAGACCGAGCCGCCCCCCTCCATCGACCGGGATATGGCCCTCCTGAAGGCGTTCTTGGTTGAGGGAGCCGCCCTGGGCCATGAGACCCTGATTCTCTGCGACAACGACGGACAGGTGCAGCGACTGGAGGAAATCCTGGGTGAGAACCGGATCCCTCCTGGAACTCGCTTGGGGATCGGCGCCCTGGCAGGCGGGTTCATTCTCAACTGCTCCGCCTCACATCTCCGTGTCCTCACCGACCACGAGATATTTCGGAGGTCCCGGCGGATTCGGCGAGGCCGACAGTTCCGGGGAGCCGCGGCCCTGGAGAGCCTAGCCCAACTCACTCCCGGCGACTTCGTCGTCCACATGGATCATGGAGTGGGGGTGTTCAGGGGATTGGAGCAGCTAGAGGTCGCGGGAGAGTCCATCGAAGCTCTCGCCATCGAGTACGCCGGTGGGGAGATGCTCAGGGTCCCCGTTTACCGGGTGGACCTCATCGAACGATGGGTGGGTGATTCCGACGGAGCCTCTCCACCTCAGGTCCATCGAATCGGCGGCCGGAAGTGGAAGACCCTGAAAGGGAAGACGGAGCAGGCCATCGAGAGAATGACCACCGATCTTCTGGAACTTTACGCCCGCCGTTCCACGGCCAAGGGCTTCGCATTCTCTCCCGACACCCGATGGCAAAGGGAAATGGAATCATCGTTTCTCTTCGAAGACACGCCGGACCAAAGAAAAGTGGCCTTGGAGGTGAAGCGGGACATGGAGGGCGAACGACCCATGGACCGGCTGGTCTGCGGGGACGTGGGTTATGGAAAGACGGAGGTGGCGGTTCGGGCCGCTTTTAAGGCGGTTCAGGACGGGAAGCAGGTGGCGGTCCTGGCTCCGACCACCATTCTGGTTGAACAACACCGGCGGACGTTCGAGGAACGACTTGCCGATTACCCGGTTCGGATCGGGGCTCTGAGCCGATTTCGAACCCCGAAAGAACAGAGGGAGCTTCTCCTTTCCCTCGTCCAGGGGGGAACGGACATCATCATCGGAACCCATCGCCTCCTTTCCCCCGATGTTCTCTTCAAAACCCTTGGGTTGCTTGTCGTGGACGAGGAGCAGAGGTTCGGGGTCCGACACAAAGAGCGCCTGAAGAAGCTCCGGACCTCGGTGGATGTACTCACCCTCACCGCCACGCCCATCCCGCGAACGCGTCACCTGTCTCTCACAGGCGTACGAGACCTCTCTCTCATTCAGACCCCTCCCCGGGACCGAATGCCCATCATCACCCACGTCCTTTCCTGGTCCGACCAGATCATTGGGGAGGCTGTACATCGGGAGATGGATCGGGGGGGGCAGGTCTTCTTTGTCCACAACCGGGTCGAGACCATCCACACGGTCGCCGCCAGAATCCAGCGCCTCGAGCCGGAGGCCTCTGTTGGGGTAGCACACGGCCAGATGCCTCCGCGAAAGCTGGACGAGATCATGCGGGAGTTCGTGGCCGGAGCCCTCGATATCCTCGTATGCACTTCCATCATCGAGAATGGGTTGGACGTCTCCAACGCGAACACCCTCATCGTCGACGGCGCAGACGGTTTCGGCCTCGCTCAACTCTACCAGATCAGGGGGAGGGTGGGTCGATCCGATCGACGTGCCTATTGCTATCTCGTTGTTCCGGAAACAGTTACGGATGAGGCTGAGAAACGTCTCCGGGTCTTGGAGCATTATACGGACCTCGGGAGCGGATACGCCGTGGCCCTCCGGGACCTGGAACTCCGCGGATCCGGGAATCTCCTGGGAGCGGACCAGTCCGGGTTCGCCCATGCCGTGGGCCTGGACACCTATCTTCGGATGCTGCATAAGACGATCGACCGCCTCCAGAGGGGATCGACGGAGGTCGTCCATCCCGACCCGGATATCACCCTATCCGCTTCCGCTTTCCTCCCGGATTCCTACATTTCGGATTCTGGCCAGAAGCTTCACCTCTACCGGAGGCTCTCCAAGATTCAGAACCCAGGGGAGGTGGAGGAGTTGCGACGGGAGCTTCTTGATCGGTTCGGGCCCATTCCAGGTGAAGCCGAGGCCCTTCTAGACGGATCGACCCTCCGTCTGCTGGCCCGAGGTCTCGGGGTGGAGCGGATCATGTTGAAGGGCCGAGAGGGGCGGGTCAGCTTCCTGCCGGGAGTGGTACCGGCGCTCGCCCATCTGGACAAGCCGTTCCAGGATCGCCAGGTCGAGGTAGAGGTGAAGCGTTTGGATCCCCTTTCCCTCGTCTTGCGTCAGGCTGGGGTCCATCCCCTGGCCGCCACACTGAAGGAGGCCTTTGCTGTTCTGAGCCAGGCATCTACGTAAGAGGAATGAAGCTGAAGGATGGAACAGGGAGGGCTTGAGGCCAACGATCCAGGGATGCCCCGGATCCAATTCAAATGAACGACCCATGAGGGTGCGCGTCCGAAGGAGACGAGACTTGATGAATACGTGGAAGGTGTTGATTCCTGGCCTGGTCCTGGTTCTAGGGGCTTGCGAGAGCCCCGGGAGACCATCAGGTGAGGATGTGGTGGCCCGGGCCGCCGGGTTTGAGTTCACTGCACAAACCGCAGCCGAAATCCTCGCTCCCCAATCTCAACTCCCCAATCAACCGGAGGTGGTGGAAGCGCTGGCGGACCTTTGGGTCCAGTATTACCTGCTGGCAAGGGCTGCAGCTGAGGATACCACCCTAATGAACATAGACGTAGCCCCTTTGGTCAGGAGCCAAGTCGAAGGGGATCTGGTGTTTCAGCTTCGGGAGCGGGTCATTCAGGTCGATACCGTCCTTCCGGAGGAGGAGCTCCGATTGCGGTATGAATCCGAACTCCCGGGTGGCCGGATCAGAGCCCGGCACATCCTTCTTCAGTTTCCCGAGGGGGCCTCCGCCGCCCAGGTGGATTCCGTCCGGGAGATGGCCGGCTCACTTCGCTCCCGCATTCTCGGAGGAGAGGACTTCGAGGGGCTGGCTCGCCAATTCAGTCAGGACCCGGGAACCGGAGCAAACGGAGGAGACCTCGGGACGTTCGGGAAGAACGAGATGGTTCCGCCTTTTGAGGCGGCCGCCTTCGCGCTGGAGGTGGGGGAACTCAGCGAAATCGTGGAAACCACCTTCGGCCTCCACCTTATCAGGGTAGACGAGCGAATCGTCCCACCGTTCGAGGAGCGCCTGGAGCAATTCAGGGCTCAGATCCAGAGCCAACTCGTGATGGAGGCGGAGTCCACCTTCGTCGCCAACCTGGTTCAGGCTGCGAAGTTGGAAACGGACACTGCGAGCTTCGAAACGGTGAGGCAGGTGGCCGCCGAACCGGATATGGAGCTGACTGGCCGGGCTCTGGCCCGCGCCTTGGTTCGGTACGACGGTGGAGCTTTGACCTTGGCCGAGTTCAGGGAATGGCTCCTGACCAGTCCAGCGAATGTCCCCGCGCAGGTCCAGGCGGCGCCGGACGAACAGATCGACAATCTCCTCCAAAGCCTTGCCCGGAGTGAACTCTTGGTAAACCGAGCCATCGCCGAGGGGATCGAGATTCCCAGCGCCAGGCAGGACTCGATGGCTATGGGGATTCTCACCGGGGTCAGGGCCATCGCTCAGGAACTCGGGTTCTTTCAGCTGACTCCGCAGGAGGGTGAAAGCCTGGAAGCGGCTGCCGACCGAGTGGTTCGGGACAGGCTGGTCCAGATTGTCCAGCAGGGTCGGGAGGTGTTCCCGCTCCAGACTGGAGCCTACGCCCTCAAGGAGCAGTACGGAGCCCGCATCTTCCAGCCCGGTATTGCCAAGGCAGTGCAGATCGTGAACGAAATACGAAGCCAGATCCCGCCCCCGCCGGCACCAGCTCTACCGGTGGCCCCCACAGACACCCTGCCTCCGGACACGGCCGGGGTCCAGGGGTGATCCCGGAACCTGGTGCCGGACCTTGGGTTAGAGACATGCGGGTCGGGGGGCAAAACGCCCTCCGGCCCCTTGTCCACCCAAGGGGAATTCCGCCAGTCGGTTCTCGTCCATCTGGAGGGTTGAAGGTGTGTAGATCCATGCCGATCCTATGGAAAGCGCTTCTCCTGAGTCTTGGGTTCCTCCTTGCGGGGTCTAACCTGATCCCTCCGGGCCTACATGCCCAGGATCGGAGCCTTGTGGACCGCATCGCCGCGGTGGTTGGCGACTCGGTCATCGTCCTGTCCCAGATCGAGGAGCGGGTCTTCCAACTCCAATCCCAAGGCGCTGAAATCCCGCCCCGGGGTTCGGATGAATGGGTGCGCCTCCAACGGGACCTCCTGGACCAGATGATCGGTGTGCAACTCATCGTTCAAGCAGCCCTACGAGACACCACCATCGTCGTAGAAAACATCGAGGTGGAGAAGCTGGTCTCCGAAGAGATCGATGCTCGGACGACTTCCTACGGCGGCCAGCAGGCTTTCCAGCAAGGTCTGGCAAAGCAGGGGTTCACCCTTTCGGGCTATCGGGATTTTCTCCGAGGACAAATCCGTCAACAACGCCTCTACCAACAGTACATGGGAAAGCGTGCTTCCCGCTTGGCCTCGGTCATCATCGAAGAGACTGAGATCCAAGCGTTCTTCGAAGAACAACGGGAGGCCATCGGCCAACGGCCACCCACCGTCGTTTGGGCCCAGATCATCATGGCTCCGACGCCGTCGGACTCGGCCAGGGACGCGGTCCTCGCCGAAGCCACGAGGATCCGGGAGATGGCCGTCGGGGGTGAGGATTTTGGAGAGCTGGCCCGACGCTTCTCCCAGGATCCGGGATCGAAGGACAACCTCGGAGACCTCGGCTGGTTTCGCCGGGGGGATATGGAAGAGGCCTTTGAGACCGCAGCCTTCAATCTGGCCACCAACGCGATCAGCCCCCCGGTTGAAACGCCCTTCGGGTTCCACATCATTCAGGCGACCCGGCGACGCTCGGGGGAGCTCAAAGCCAGCCACATTCTGCTCCTGGTCGATCCCAGTCCTGCCGACGTGGACCGAGCCCGGCAGCAAGCCAATGACGTGAGGGGTCGACTCGAGGCGGGCGAATCCTTCGAGGCTCTGCTGGAGGAGTTCGGAGACACCACGGAACCGGACACTCTCACGGTTCCCTTCGACCGGCTCCAGGAGTTTCCCCCCGGCTTCGCGGAACCACTCTCGCGCTCGGAGGAAGGCCAGGTTCTGGGTCCATTGGAGTACGAAGCCGCCCGGGGAGAGACCCGTTTCGCAATCATGAAGATCGTGCAGGTCCTTCCCGCGGGACCGTACACTCTGGATGATCCGAACCTGAGGGGCCGTATCATGCAGACGCTTCAGCAACAGAAACTGGTGGAGCAGATTCTGGCGGAACTCCGGTCCAAGACCTACATCCAGATCCGAATGTAGGAGCCGGCCTGACCATGGGGCTTTCCCAGGAGTCTTCGCAGAAACTCAAGAAAATCGCAGTCACTCTCGGTGACCCTCGGGGCATCGGACCCGAGGTCATGGCGAAGGCAGTGGAAGGGCTCCTGGGGGAAATCCCTGCGGAGGCCATCCTGCTCCTGGGCCCCACGGGGATGGACCCGGGGGTGGCCCCCTTCGAGTCCGTGGGAGAATGGGATAGGACGGAGGCGGGTGCGGGTCGGGTTACCGTGGATGCCATTCGGCGAGGGGTGGATCTGGCCCTCTCCGGAGCGGTGGGGGCCCTTGTAACGGGCCCATCCCACAAGCCAGCCCTCAGAGCAGCCGGATGGGACGTTCCGGGCCAAACCGAGTTGCTCAGGGAGCTCACCGGGGTGCCCGAGGTTGGGATGCTAATGTCCGCCGAGAGAACACAGATCGGCGGAGCTCTCCGAGTGCTGCTGGCCACGACCCACATCCCCCTGAGGGACCTCTTTCAGCATCTCACACTGGACCTTCTCACCAGCCAAAGCCGGCTTCTCGCCCGGGCGCTGGAGAGTGACTGGGGAATTCCCTGTCCAAGGATCGGGCTTTGCGCCGTAAACCCTCATGCGAGTGACGGTGGGCTCTTTGGGTCGGAGGAGGAGGAGATTTTTCATCCGGCTGTGGCCCAGCTCAGGGCGGAGGGAATGTCGGTTCAGGGTCCCCTTCCGGCTGACACAGTGTTCCACCGCGCCCTCCAGGGGGACCTGGATGCAGTGGTAGCTCCCTACCACGATGTAGGCATGGCGGCCTTCAAGAGTGTCTCTTTTGGCACGGGGGTGAACGTGACCCTGGGGCTTCCATTCATCCGGACTTCCCCTGACCACGGGACCGCCTTTGATATCGTTGGAACCGGTACGGCCGATCCCAGCTCATCCCAGGAGGCGATCCGCCTCGCAGCCAGACTCGTACAACAGCGCTTTGACACCCAGTTTGGCCCTGCGTAGCTTAAAATGATGAGATGAGATGAGGATTCCCCTCCCACAGATCCCGTGATCAAACTCCTCGACGTCACCAAGGTCTATTCTCGGACCGGAAACGCCCTGGAAGGCGTGAGTCTCCACGTTCCAAAGGGTACGTTTGTGTTCCTGACAGGCCATTCGGGCTCCGGAAAGTCGACGACCCTCCGCCTGATCCATATGGCGGAGCAACCCACCAGTGGAGAGGTCAGGGTCAGCGGCTTTTCCAGCCTTCGGACCGCCCGACGGGAAGTCTGGAAGGTGCGGAGGCGGGTGGGATTCGTGTTCCAGGATTTCCGGCTTCTCCCTGGCCGGAATGCCCTGGACAACGTCGCCTTCGCCCTGGAGGTCACGGGGACCCCGAAGAAGGAGGTCCGACCACGGGCCCAACGGCTTCTCTCCCAGGTCGGATTGTCGGCTAAGAGCGGGTCCCAGATCCACGAGATCTCAGGCGGGGAACAACAGCGTGTGGCCATTGCCAGGGCCTTGGCCAGTGAGCCCTTGGTCCTCCTGGCCGACGAACCGACCGGCAACCTGGACGACCGGGCCACTCGGGGAATCCTGGATCTTTTCTGGGAACTCAACGCCATGGGGATGGCTGTCGTCATGGCCACTCATGACCTGGACCTGGTTCGCAGCTACCCCACCGCTCGGGTCCTTGAGCTGGACCAGGGGCGGCTGGTTTACGACTCCTCCCAGACAGCGGGCAGCGAGTAAAATGGCCAACGCGATCCGGGAAGCCGTTTCAGCTTTCAGGCGGTCCCCACTGCTCATGGGCTTGTCGAGCCTGATGGTCGGGTTGGCCCTTTTCGTGGTGGGGCTGTTTTCCCTGGCCGCCCACAACCTCAGGCTCGCCCTGACCTCCATCGAGGAACGGGTCGAAGTCGTGGCCTATCTTCGGGAGGATATCCGGCCGGTGGATCTGGCCGCCCTCACGGAGACCTTGGAGACTCTCCCCGGGGTGGAGGAGGTTCGATATTTCTCCAAGGCAGAGGCGCTGGAGCGAGCCATTCGGGATCTTCCGGAGATCGCGGATGTCTCCACGGATCTGGAGGTGAACCCATTCCCGGCCTCCCTGGAGATCCGGTTTCTTCCAGAGGGCCGAACGGCCGAAACGGTGGAGGCCGTTGCGGCCGCGGCTGAAGGTTTCCCTGTCGTGGAGGATGTCCGGTATGGCAGGGAGTGGGTGGAACGCCTCTTCTTCCTCAGGAAAATCGGCGGACTCACAGCGGCGATTCTGGGAGTCGCCTTCGCGGCTGTTGCCACCCTCATCATCGGAACGGCGATTCGTATCGCGGTGTTCGCCCGCCGGGAAGAGATTTTCGTCATGCGCTTGGTAGGCGCCCGGGACAGCTTGATCTGGCGTCCTTTCCTACTTGAAGGGGCGGCGACGGGGCTTCTGGGCGGTATCCTCGCAATCCTCCTCACCTGGCTCACACATCAAGCCATCTTCCACTTCCTTTTTGCCCTGGATTGGATTCCGATGAAGTGGATGTGGGGGGGGTTGGGGATTGGCATCCTCTTCGGAGTCATCGCCAGCAACCTTGCCGTCCGCCGGTACCTCAAGGAGGTCTGAGGGCATGCCACGCTGGCTCTTCCCCGGAGTAGTTGGACTGGCTCTTCTCATTTCGGTCAGCCCGGGTGCCGCTCAGGACCCTGAGCTCCAAAGACAAATCGCGGAAAGCCAACGCAGGCTCGAAGCGATCCGGGACGAACGCGCCCGGCTTCAGGCCGAGATGGAGCAGGTCCGGGGACGGGTGAGAGACGCTTCCTCCCAGCTGCGGAATATCGAGCAACAGCTCAGCGCCTCCCGGTCGGTCCTGGCAGAGGTTGATTTCCAGGCCGAGGTGACTGCCACAAAGGTCCAGGAAACCACGGGCGAGCTTCTCCGGACTCGTGAAGAGTTGAAAGAGAACAAGGCTGTTCTGCACCGAAGAGTCCGGGACATCTACAAACGTGGGGCTCTCCACTCGCTCCAAGTTCTCCTTGGTGCCGACTCTTTCGCCGACCTTCTCAACCGATACCGGTATCTGCAGCTCATCGCCTCCTATGACCGGGCTCTCGTGGACCGTGTCACCCAGCTGGAGAGGGCCTTGGAGGAACACAGTCGACAGCAGGGGGCGAGCCTGGCCGAGTTGGGTCGTTTGCGGCAGACCAAACTGGGAGAAGTCGCGGAGCTCAGGTCAGTGGAACGAGAGCGCCAGGCTACGCTGGAACAGTTCCAGGATCGAGAACGGCAAGCCCTGACCCGCCTGGAGCAACTGGATGCCGACGAATCCCGCATGACCGATCTCATTGGCGAGCTGGAACGTCGGCGTCTGGAAGAAGAGCGTCGGAGAGCCTTGTCGGGGGCTGGTCGAGAGGGTCCG
The DNA here is from genome assembly GCA_043820695.1 of Gemmatimonadota bacterium. Lineage (GTDB taxonomy): Bacteria > Gemmatimonadota > Gemmatimonadetes > Longimicrobiales > Gaopeijiaceae > JABDNZ01. The sequence continues at coordinate 32,387 of JBDRDQ010000098.1, forward strand.
AGCTCCCTCTCCGGGGCCGATGCCGGATCCCTGGACTGGCCGGTCCAAGGGGCCCTGATCTACCGTTTCGGGCGGGAACGGAAGCCCAACGGAACCGTGCTCCGGTGGAACGGGATTGGAATCCAAGCCCCCACAGGGACCCCGGTGAGAGCTGTAAAGGCGGGATCAGTGGTTCTTGCTGGCCCCTTCGAGGGATATGGACCCACGGTGGTTCTGAGTCACGGGGGGGGATTCTATACCCTCTACCTTTACCTGGAGGAGATAGGAGTCCTCCAGGGGCGGGAGGTTGAAGCCGGGCAAGTGGTGGGGACGGTGGGAGGCTCCCAAACGCCCGAGGGACCCCATATCGAGTTCCAGATCAGGGCGCCGGTTGCGGGCGGAGCCCCTCAGGCCATGGATCCTCTCCAGTGGCTCAAGTCCCGCTCGCCGCTTCCATGAGGATACATCCCCACTGCGGCCACACCTCCCTTCTCGAGGCCCTGGCCCGTGCCTTTCTGGAGGACTCTCTCCCGGCAGCTCTCCTGCTTTATGGAGCCAGGGGAATCGGGAAGCAACATCTGGCCCTCTGGCTGGGTCGCCTCCTCCTGTGCGAAGCCCCGGGCCCCGGGGGCCCCTGTGAGACATGCCACTCCTGCTACCTGGCTGGAAAGGTGGAGCACCCGGATCTCCACTGGTATTTCCCCCTCCCCCGGCCGAAAAACGCTTCTACTCCGGAAAAGTTGGCTCAAGCCCTGGAGGACGCTCGCGGCGAAGCCCTCGAAGAGATGCGAGCGAACCCCCTCCGGGCAACCGGGGACAATGAGCCGAAGAGCCTTTATCTGGCGGCGGCGAGAAGCCTGCGCATGAAAGCCCAGCGCCGTCCTTCATCGGGGGATCGCCAGCTCTTCATCATCGCCGATGCCGAGGCCCTGGCCCCACAGGAATCCAGTTCGGAGGCGGCGAACGCACTCCTGAAACTCCTGGAGGAGCCCCCATCCGGCACCACGCTGATTCTCACCTCCGCTGAGCCCGGAAGGCTCCTCCCCACTATCCGATCCCGGACCACTCAACTTCACATCCCCCCGCTCTCGAAAGAGGAAGTTTCGGACTTCCTCATCTCCGAGGCCGGGGTGGAGGAAGGAGAGGCTCACCGCGTTGGAGGCCTCTCAAAAGGGGCCATCGGTCGGGCTCTGGGCTTTCTCCGGGAGGGGGAGGAACCGGGGCCTCTGGAGCAGATCCGCATCGACGCCCTGCACCTTCTGGCGGCGGCTTTGGCAACAGGACCCGACCAGGCCATAGGAACGGCCCTGAGCTTCAAGCCCGTGGGCGCTCGTGGCCTCCGCGACCTCTTGGATTTCCTGGAAGAGTGTCTCGGGGAACTTGCACGCGTCGCTTGCGGTCTCCCCATCGACACCGCGACGGCGGAAGAATCAGGGTTCTTCCGGGACGCCGTGGTTCGGTGGGGCCTCCATCCGGCCTCCGTGCCCCCGGCGATGGGAAGGGTGGACGAAGCCCGAGCCCTGGCAGTCGGCAACGTCAACCCGCAGTTGGTCATCTTCGGCCTCCTCCACGATCTGCGCCGGGAGCTGACGAGCGAAGGCCCCACCCCCTTTCCTGGGAGGTAGGATGGACCATCCATCGAAACCCCTGACCCACCTGGACCCCAAAGGGCACGCCCGAATGGTGGATGTCTCCGATAAGGAGAAGACGGTGAGGAAAGCGGTGGCCGAGGGCTCCATCCGGATGGCACCAGAGACGCTGGCAGCGATCCAGACCGGCGACACGCCGAAAGGGGAGGTTCTCCAGGTGGCTCGTCTCGCCGGAATCCAGGCCGGAAAAAGAACCGGAGAACTCATCCCATTGTGCCATCTACTACCGGGCACATCGTTGGCTGTGGACGTCGAGGTGGATTCGGAAATCCCCGGAGTGAGGGTCCGGTCAACGGCTACCCTGAGCGGGCAGACCGGGGTGGAGATGGAAGCTCTGACGGCCACTGCCGTCGCCTTGTTGACCGTCTACGACATGGTCAAATCCATGGACCGAAGCATGGTCATGGAGGGGATTCGGCTGATCTCCAAGGAGGGGGGCCGCTCCGGGAGATGGACACGAGAGGATGATGGGTAAAAAGCATAACCCGGGTCCGTCGTGGCAGGTCCGCGGAAGGGCCCGTCCAGGGGCAATCACCCACCCAGGCGGAAGATCTTGACCTGATCCCCAGGCCGGATAACGGAGGTTCGTGAGAGGCCGTTCCATCGAAGGAGGTCGTTGACTCCTACGGCGTGGCGGACCGCAATGGCTGAAAGGGTGTCTCCGGAACGAACTCTGTACATCAATAGGTTTTCATCACTTTCCCCACCCGCCACCCCACTCCCCACACGCATTTGGCTCCTTACCGAGGGTGCCTTGGGAACCACAACCCTCTGCCCAATCTGCATTCGCCTGGCTTGGACCGTCGGATTCATCGCCTGTAAATCGTCAACGGACACACCGTACTGTCGGGCGATATGGGTGAGGGTTTCTCCTTGGGTTACCGAATGTTCGAGGAAGGTGACCCGCTCTTCTGGCGGGATTTGCGCGTATGCCTGGTCGAATGCCCCCCCCGCCCCCTCCGGGACCCTCATTCGGGTCGGCACGCCGGCCGGAGTCAATCCTTTCAAAAGCTGGGGGTTCAGCTCCTCCAACAGTCCCTGGTCTACCTGGCTCACACGAGCCACCACGTCCAGGGAAGTTGCGTCCGGCACAACGACCTCGTCGAACCGCCAGGGCGCCTCCGGGACCACGTCATCAAACCCGTATGCGGCCGGGTCCCTGCCGATCCGGGCCGCAGCGAGGAAGCGGGGCACGAACTCCCGGGTCTCCCTCGGAAGCTGCTCCAGAACCTCGAGGAAGAGGCCATCGTGGCCCTCATCGCCCTGGCCCGATCTCTTGAGAAGTCGGTCCAGGCGCCCCGGACCCCCGTTGTACGCGGCCAAAGCCAAGAACCAGGAGTCGAATTGCTGGTTCAGCTCAGAGAGGTACAGCAGAGCGAGAGGGGTGGAGCGGAAAGGATCCCGCCTCTCATCGATGAGGCGATCCACCTGAAGCCCCATTCCCCTTGCCGTCGGGGGCATGAATTGCCATAGGCCTGCAGCCCCCACCCAACTAACGGCGCGAGGGTTGTACCAACTCTCAACGATTGGAAGGAAGGCCAGGCTTGCCGGAAGGCCCGCGGCCCTGAGCTCCTCTTCGACCATGTCCTGGTATCGGCCCATCCTGGCCAGGCTGGTCCGGAAGAGAAAAGCGTCCCGGGTTTGGAACGACTCGATCCACCGCTGAACCTTGGGGTCCATTTCGGCTGCCCGGGCCCAAGGGGAATCCAAAATGGGATCCACCGTGATGGCTTCGGTTATGGGGCGGAGCACCACCGGGACCCGTTGGGATTCCGGTGTCGGAGCCTGGACGGGGGTTGGGGCCGGGAGCAGATCTCCGGTCGCAGGGGTCGATGGGGGAATGGGCCCTGGAGGGGATTGGGTTCCGACCATGGGTCCACACGCGGTCATGAAGCCGATCATCACCAGGATCGGGACGCCACGCCCCCATGGCGCGGGGGGAAAGGCGCCACGCTGGGCGGGGAACCTTCGGGAACTCAAGACGACCAAACTCTCATCCAGGAGCCTTTCGCGATCTCTGCGGGCTCGCAGGCCTTTCGAATTGGACGGGGACGGGGCCGGGGAGGTTGTCCCAGCAAGCCCGAACCGTCTGATCCCGTCCCGGAAGATTCGGCGAATCTCATCCGATTCCCGGGCCGGACCTCTCGGCTATGCCTATAGCGTATAGTTCGGAGCTTCCCTGGTGATGGTGACATCGTGGGGGTGGGACTCCCGCAGGCCACCCGACGTGATCCGGAAGAACCGGGCTTTCTCCCGGAGCTGGGCCAGATCGGCCGCACCGCAATACCCCATCCCGCTCCTGAGACCCCCTACCAGCTGGAAGACGGTGTCGGAGAGGGGGCCTTTATAGGGCACCCGGGCCTCGATCCCCTCCGGTACGAGTTTGCTGGCCCCGGCATCAGGATCCTGGAAATATCGGTCCGCGGAACCTTCCTCCATGGCGGAGAGGGAGCCCATTCCCCTCACGATTTTGAAGCGCCGCCCCTCAAGGAGGAACGCCTCCCCCGGGGATTCGTCGGTCCCTGCGAACATGGACCCCATCATGACCGATTGGGCACCCGCTGCCAAGGCCTTCACGATATCCCCGGAATACCGGATCCCGCCGTCTGCAATTACGGGGATCCGTCCCTCAACCCCCCTGACCGCCTCCTGAATAGCCGTGAACTGAGGAACTCCCACACCCGTTACGACCCGGGTGGTGCAGATGGATCCCGGCCCGACCCCGACTTTTACGGCATCCCCTCCCCGCTCCATAATGGCCTTCGCCCCCTCCGCCGTGGCGACATTCCCGGCAACCAACTGGACGTCGGGCAGGGCTTCCCGGGCTTTGGCCAGCGCCTGAAGGACTCCCTCAGAGTGGCCGTGGGCCGTGTCGATGACCAGAACGTCCACCCCTGCTCCGACCAGTGCCTTGGCCCTTTCCAGATCGGCTTGGGCGGCACCCACTGCGGCACCAACTCGCAGCCGTCCGTGTTCGTCCTTGCACGCGTCGGGAAACTGGCGACGCTTGAAGATGTCCTTCACGGTGATGAGGCCCTTCAGGATGCCGTTATCGTCCACGACCGGCAGCTTCTCGATCCGGCGTGCGTGGAGGATTCGCTCGGCCTCGGCCAGGGTGGTGCCCACCGGCACCGTGATCAAGCCCTGTGCGGTCATGACGTCCCGGATGGGTTGATCCAACTCCGTCTCGAACTGGAGATCCCGATTGGTGACGATACCCACAAGCTTCCCGTCGGCCTGGACGATGGGCACCCCGGAGATATGGAACCGGGCCATAAGGGCGTGGGCTTCACGCAGGGTCCGATCGGGACCCAGGGTGATGGGGTCCCGGATCATGCCGCTCTCGGACCGCTTCACCCGATCCACCTCCGCGACCTGCCGGTCGATGGTCATGTTCTTGTGGATGATCCCGATCCCCCCCTCCCGGGCCATGGCGATGGCCATCTGACACTCGGTCACCGTGTCCATAGCCGCCGATACCAAGGGAACCTGAAGGGGGATCTTGGCCGTTAGAAAAGAGGCCAAGGAGGTCTCACGGGGGTGAACCAGGGAATGGCCCGGAACCAGCAAGACGTCGTCGAAGGTGAGGCCTTCTCCGAGGATCCTGTCCTTCATTCCCACTACCTCCGCCATGGTGTATCTCCAGCCTCTATGAGGGTCTTCCCCGGCTCCACGTAAAGTAAGCGCCCGCTGTCACCCGGCACTCCTGGGGAGTACACGACGAGCGGGCGGGAAGCTCAGGGACTGGCCTCTCATACCGTTTCATGGGCCATGATATTCACGGCCTCCGAACGGTGTCAACCCGGGGCCGACTCGCTACCGGTCTTGCCCCCACTCCCCACCGTCGGGGAGGATCCGGGTTGGGTCCCCTTCCCCTCCGTCGAACCGTTCAGCTCTCCGAGGAGCTCCCTTCCCATGTTCGCGACGTTCGAGAGAACTTTGTCGGCAGCGGAGATGAGCTGAAAAGCCTCGCGAAGACTAGCTGGGCTCACCGTTCTTCGGCGGAGCTGATCCTCCAGTTTCTCGGCGAAACTCTGGAGGCCCGTGGTCTCCGGGGAAAGGTCGGGGGCATATTTGGACTCCAGGAACTCTATATAATCGAGGACCTGATAGACCTGACCTTCCGGAAGGCTCTCGAGCTTTCGAAGGAGGCGGGTTCTGAGGACATCATGCATGGTCTGAATTCCTTAACCGGCGAAAGAAGTCATCGCTAAGAATAACACTCCACCCGGACCCCGGGGGAGTTCCCTCCCTTGGAAGGCCCACAGATCCTGGGCCTGGGAACCATGGGATCTCCGCCCAGGGAGTCCATGAGATTGCCTCTCGTTATCATGTCCTGATAACCCTTGCACGGCCTTCGGGCCAAGGGTGACCCTAAGAGTTGCCGTTGGCGATCTCCGCCCTTTCCTTTGGGGGGCGCCTCCCGTAGACGGCGGGCCCAGGGCCATTCTTGATAACCTCCGACCGAAGCGACCAGTGGAAATCACCCGATCGAATCCCCGACCCCGTAAGGAAGACAGTGCTCCTCCCTGGCAGTCGTTGGCCATCTCCACCGGGTCATGTGCCCTTTTCGGAATCTCAGGGGCCGTAACCGGCAACCTGATCGACCGACCTGCCCTTTCTCTGGTTTTCTTTGTGTTGGCCTACCTCGCGGGGGGCTGGGAAGCTACCTGGGAGGCTTTCAGGGCGCTGAGGAAAGCAAGGCTGGAGGTGGACCTCCTCATGGTCATCGCGGCCGCAGGAGCCGCATTTCTGGACCACTGGGCGGAAGGCGCCATTCTTCTGTTCCTTTTCTCGCTGGGAAACACTCTCGAGACGTTCGCATTCGGGCGCACCCGCCGGTCCATCCAGGGCCTCATGGAGCTTCGGCCTGAATCGGCGGCAAAGCTCGATGGGGATGGGGAGACCGAGGTCCCCATCGAAGCGCTGACTCCAGGGGACGTAATCCGGGTTCGACCCGGGGACCGGATCCCACTGGACGGTAGGGTGACGGCAGGGGAATCACCGGTGGACGAATCTACGTTGACCGGAGAGGCGGTGCCCCTTCGAAAGAAGATTGGGGATGAAGTATTCGCTGGTACTCTCAACGGTTCCGGTACCCTCGATATCCAGGTGACCCGACTGGCGGAAGACACGACACTGGCCCGCGTCATACGGATGGTGGAGGAAGCCCGGGAAGCTCAAGCCCCGGCCCAGAGCTGGATCGAGAGAGCGGAAAGCACCTATGCCGGCATCGTCATCTTCGGGGCCATCGTGGCCGTCGGGTTTCCCATGGCCGTACTCGACTGGGGCTTTGACGAGGCATTCTACCGAGCCATGACTCTGCTGGTAGTGGCTTCACCCTGCGCCCTCGTCATCTCCATCCCGGCCACCATCGTCTCCGCTGTCTCCAACGGGGCGCGAAACGGGGTCCTTTTCAAGGGAGGGGCCAGCCTGGATGCCCTGGCCAGCGTGAAAGTGGTGGCCTTCGACAAGACCGGCACCCTCACACAGGGACGGCTGGAGGTTGCCGGGTTCTTTCACCTCCTGAGGGGAGAAGAGCCGGGAGAGGTCCTCGTGAGTCCGGAAGTTGCAGCCATCATGACCCGACTCCCCGCCCGGGTTTGCCCGGTAGTGGACCCTGCCGACGGACCAAGGGGGCATTGTCCCGGACTTACTCGGGAGGACGAAGACTTCCTCCGCCTGGTAGCGGGGCTGGAGTCCCGAAGTGAGCACCATGTGGCCCAAGCCATCCTACGTGCGGTGGAGGCCCTGGGGCTCACCGTTCCCCAGCCTCGGAGCTTTGAATCGTTTCCGGGCCGAGGAATCGAGGGAACCGTGGAAGGGATCTCCCTGGTAATTGGCCGGAAAGAGTGGGTAGAGGAGCGGGTGGGGGAGACCGCCCCGGATCTCCTCCTCCGTTGGTCGGAAGCGGGGGGGCGGGAGGCGGCCTCCCCCATATACGTGGCAGCTGACGGCGCTCACGTGGGTACCCTCGTCATCGCGGACCAACCTCGGGTTGGCGCAAGGGAGACACTGGAGGCTCTTCGAAGGGCCGGGGTTGAGGAAATAGCCATGATCACGGGGGACGACGCCCGAACCGCCCGAGCCATTGCGGATCTGGTAGGAATAGACCGGATCCATGCAAAGCTCCTTCCCGATGAAAAGTCCCGGGTCTTGGAGGAGCTCCGAAAAGAATTCGGCCCGGTCGCCATGATCGGGGACGGGGTCAACGACGCGCCGGCCCTTGCTACCGCCGACGTGGGGATCGCCCTGGGTGCTGCCGGGACAGACGTGGCCCTGGAAACCGCAGACGTGGTGGTGATGGGGGACGACCTGGGAGGAATCCCCTACGCTCGGGCCCTGAGCCTCCGAGCGAGAAGAGTCGTGGTGCAGAATCTGGTCTTCTCCTCAGGAGTCATCCTCACTCTGGTCACCTTGGCCATCATGGGATCCATCAGCCTTCCAGCCGGCGTGGTGGGGCACGAAGGGAGCACCATCGTGGTGATCTTCAATGGCCTACGGCTCCTCAGGGGCCAGAAAAGGGAGCAACCCCCGGGAGTTGAGGATCTCCCTGAAAGCATGGGCCGTACTGCCGGCTAAAGCCGATACCGCCGAATGTCCGGCTGAAAGGGCCTCCGGGGGGATGTAGAGCTTGAAGCGGAACTCCGTGTCGGACTCAGCCGGATTCCCTTCTAGTCTGGGAAGGCGGTACCGAAGGGTAAGGGGCGTTCGGTACCCCTCAGGAAGCGCGTTCCGGGCCACGCCGGCGAGATGGGAAAGCACCCCCTCCGGATCCCTCACCTTGGAGAGTTCGGGCCCATCCACAACCAAGGCAAGGTTCCCCTTCAAACCCCGGCTTGTCTCGTCCAGAAAGACGTCGATACTCCCCCAGTCCGGCACCCCTTCGGAGTGGAAGAAGAGGTAGGCGCTTCTGGAGGATTCACCCGCCCAACGTCCTTCAAATTCGTAGCTCGTGGTCTTCTGGTGGCCGGACAGCTCCCATCCATCCCCCTCCAACCCTTCCCGAACCGCCTCCATGAGCGGCTCGAGGGTGAGCAGGGGCTCAGACGAACTCATAGCTATTAAGAATCAATATTGACAAGGTCTCACCCCCGGCTAGCTTTTGTGGGTGTGAATTAGAATCCCTCGAGCGTCAGCTTGGAGTCCCTCAGGATAATGAAAGCCTCACATGAAGCCGCCAACGCACGTCTCCGAGAGGCCCTCGATGCGACGGGCCATCGGTTCACGGAGCAGCGTGCCGCAGTCTACCGGTTTCTCTCAGGCACCACCAGCCATCCGAACGCCGACGAAGTATTCCAGGCGGTCAGAGGGCAAATCCCTGGCATCTCCCTGGCTACGGTCTATAAGAGTCTTGAAACCTTGGTCAACTGTGGGTTGGCCGCCAAGCTGACTTACAGCGACGGATCGGCCCGATATGATGCTCGCATGGATCCGCATCACCACGCGCGATGCATCTCCTGCGGTCGAGTCATGGACATCCCGGGTCACCGGTTGGGGAAGGAGCTTGAAGGTCTTTCCCGAGGATTGGACGGATTCTCGGTCCTGGGCTATCGTTTGGAGTTGACGGGGTTCTGTGGAGCTTGCAGCCCCCACCGACACATGCGCGAATCCGCGGGCCCGATGAACTGATCCCGGAGGCGGGCAGGGCCCCGATTCCCAAGGCGAGACCTCCCCGGAGCCATGGTCACCAGAAACAGCCGATTCCTCTTCCTCCCCGTCCTGCTGGCAGTCGCCCTCGCCGTTCTTCCCGAAACACCGGGAATGATCGGGGCCGAAGCCGAGGCCAGGGAGGCTCCGGAACCCAGGCCTGTCCCACCCCCCGATGCGATCCATCCGGAGATCCAGCAACTCCGCCTCGAGTTGGAGCGGATTCTCACCTCCACCGGGAACCGTCAGGGCCGCTGGGCAGTCCTGGCCGTTTCCCTGGACCGGCATGACACTCTCCTGGCCATGAACCCCGACCAACTCATGGTCCCAGCCTCCAACATGAAGCTCCTGTCCACTGCTGCAGCCCTCCACTATTTGGGGCCCGACTTCCGGTATCGAACCTTCCTTCTGGCGGACGGATCCACGGTCGGAGAGGTACTTCAGGGGGATCTGGTCCTATATGGAACAGGAGATCCTACGCTCTCTGAGCGGTTCTATCCCTCCGAAACCGCCGCTCTGGACACCCTGGCCAACCGAGTCCTAGGCCTGGGGATCCAAGAGATTCAGGGGAACCTGGTTGTGGACGGCAGCTTCTTCCAGGGCCCCGACCTCCATCCCGAATGGGATCCTGCCGACCTCAACGATGCTTTTGCCCCCCCGATCTCGGCCCTTTCCCTAGCCGAGAACCTGGTGACCGTCAGAGTGGAGCCTGGAAGCTGGTTGGAAGCTCGGCCCTCCATTCACACCATTCCTGAGGCTTCCGGCATTCCCACCAACAACGTCGCCCGGACGGTGTCGCCCTCCTCACGTTCCAGGATTTGGCTCCTGCGGGGAACCCCCCAGGATCCCATCGGGATCGAAGGAGAGATACCCCTTGGCGGCGCCGAGGTCTGGAGGCGCCTTCCGGTTCCAGACCCTCTCCAGTTCACAGGACTCCAGTTGAAACGGGCTTTGGAAGCACGGGGATTGAGAATAGCGGGGACGGTGGTCACGATACGGGACTCGGCCGCTTCCTCACTCTCCCGAGATCCCGTCCTGACCGGGATGAAGGGAGGCGCGCAACCCAGGATCCTCGCCGTTCTCGAATCTCCTCCCCTTATCGACCTTCTGAGGATCATCAATAAGGAAAGCAACAACTTCTTAGCTGAGACCGTGATGAAGACGCTGGGGCGGGCGGTTTTCGGGGACGGGTCCTTCTCGGGCGGTGGGCGAGCGGTGGAGAGGTTTCTGATCGAGAAAGTGGGAGTCCCCCCGGCAGAGCTTCAGGTCCGAGACGGCTCCGGGCTTTCCCTGGGGAACCAGGCCTCGGCCGGAGTCTTCGTCAAAACCCTCGAGTATATGGCGGCGTCCCCCTACTGGGAGCAGTACTTGAACACCCTTCCGCAAGCGGGCGCTCGGCGAGAGATGGGGAGGATGTCCGGAAGTCCGGCGGCGGGGAACTTGATGGCCAAGACAGGAACGATGCGTCGGGTGTCGGCCCTCTCAGGCTTGGTCCGAACCCGATCGGGGGAGCGGATTCTTTTCAGCATCCTCTCCAATGAGGTGGCCTCAGAGTACCGGGCCAAGAGGGCAGAGGATCAACTCGGAATCCGACTGGCCTCCCTCTCCCGTCCCTTTCCGAACTGACAAGACCTAAGGAGGTCAGGTCGTTCTGGCACTGGAAGAGCTCCTGCCCCTGGCAGAGCGGTGGCGTCGTCTGAGCTCCACCTCCGACATGGTCCGAAGGGTCCTCTCCGCGGTCTTAAGACTGTTCCACCGCACGTCCACCAACTCCACCGCTCCCTCCTCAGGCGCGCCGTCCGGAAACAAAACAAGCCAGTATCGGCCCTTATAATCGTCGCCGGACCTCTCCCTGACCGAGGCCACCCAGCTCCCGCCTAGCTTATCTTGAAACTTCCTCACATCAATCTCCTCTTACCCTCGAGCGCCGAGACGAATCAGGCCACAGATACCCGGGGTCGGGACCCAAGTGCCTGTGCGAGTAGCTGCTGGAGCGGCTCCATCCGGACCCACTCCTGGGTGTTCGCAGGCCATTGCGATGGAGGAAGTGCTCCAAGATCAGGTGGGCTCCCCCCCCCTCACGGACCTCAGTGGGGGTGGTCCCGGTGTAAAGTCTCAGGGCTCTCCGAAACGCGGCTCCCGAGGAGTACTCCAACTGCCGACCCACGCTTTCCCCCGTCCGGCCCGGCTCTTCCAGCCAATGTCCGGCATGAAACAGTTTGGTCCACAGAAGGAAGTGGCCCAGGGAGGGGAATCCCACTTTCTTGAACCGTTCACTCAGGTGGGGTCGGGTGAGGCCGACCTCATCGGCCAGCTCCTCCGCCGACCACCGGCGATGCACGGAATCCATGGCCAGGTAGGCGATCCGCAGCTCCCGGCGGGGCAGATAGGGGCTGAGCGCTCGAAGCACGAGGGAGGTGGCGCTTTCCTCCCCCGCCCGGGCCAGGGTTTTGGCCAGCTCATGCTTGAGATCTTCCACCGGGAGCAACACCAGGTTTCGGATCCCAGCCTTCCCCAAACGGAAGAGAGTGAAGGGGTCTCGGTGTTTCTGGAGAAGGACCACCAATCCAAGGTGAGGGAACTGGGTCCGTAGCCCGGAGAGGATTCTCTCCGAGGTGGGGTAGACGGGCATGGCTTCCAGATCCACGATGGCCCCCGTCGCAGGCCGTTCTCTTACGATACGATTCAGTCCCCCCCAGGAGTGGACCGATGCCAGGGAATGTTGCGGCTCCAAGAGCTCCGCCAAACGGAGCTTCAACGGTCGATCACCCGCCAAAACCGCCAAGAGAGCCATAAGACCTTCGGAAAAGGTATACCCTGGTCCGGAAATGAGTAGGCGCACCCAGATAGGGCCGCCCAACGTTACACCATCCTATCAAGAACCCGCTTGCCTGCGGAACCCGTGCCCTGGCTCAAACACCAAGGAGATCCCATGAAGAAGGTCCGCCTGTTCCTGACCGCCGTGATCGCTGCCCTGGCTTTTACAGCAGCCGCCTGCACCTCCCCCACGGGCCCTGACCACACCATCGGCTCCGGGAACCACACCATCGGCTCCGGGAACTAGAGGGACCGGCCCGCGTCCGCCAGGGTGTCCCGAAGTGCGCGGAGGCCCTGGCGGACCTCCAGAATCTCTTCCCCGTACGGTTCCGGTGAGGTCCGGGAGCTCACCGGGCGTGCCTCTATTGCCCGATCTTCGGTCAACGCTGCTTCCGCATCGAAAATGAGCTTGTTCAGGTCGTGGAGTTCGGCGTAGGCCAGAGCCTCCCCGAGCCATTTCCTGGACTCCTCCCACCATCCAAGGGCACGACTCGACAAGCCCCGATAGTAAAGAACCTGGCCTCGGTAGACGGGGGAGAGGGCCTCCCAGCCCTCCTCATCCATCCTCTCCCGAATCCGGTGATAGCCAGGAGCATCCCCCTGGAGTGCCGAGATGAATGCCAGGGCGTCCATGGCAAGGAGTCGGTGTTCGAAAGTGGTGATCTGTTCGGCAACCACGGTATAAGCGTCCTTGGCCGCCGATAGTTCGCCGTTCTCCCTGAGGACTCCAGCCAGGTCGAAGAGGGCCCCCAGACTGCCGACCCTGGAGTCATAACTCTGGACGGCCATCCATCCATGCCGGATCGCTCCCACCAGATCGTCCCCCAGCTTCCCGACGGTCATGAGGTCATGGTAGGCTATGGCCAGGGTGTACCGATCTCCCGTCTCCTTCCCGATCTCCAGAACCTCCAGGAGGAGCTCCCGGGCACGGGGGAGGTTCCCCCGGTCCCTGTGGGCATTAGCCAGCCCGTCCAGCACAGCCGCCAGCTTCCTCGGGTTTCCGACCTCCTCCGCGATCCCCCTGGCTATGTCATACCAGGCCAACGCTCGAGCCCACTCCGCCCGGACCCGAAAGATCTTTCCCTGGAACCGGGCTGCGTCCGTAGCGGTATCGGCCGACCCCATGGCTTTTGCCAACTCATAGGCCAGCCCGAGGATCTCCAGGGCGCCGTTTAGATGACCTTGCCCCTCCACCTCCCGCCCCCACTCCAACAGGGAGGCCATCAACTGCCCATGGTCGGAGGCAGACACGGCCCGAAGGACCTGGTCCCAAACCCGCGCCTCAGCCTCCTCCCAGCCGTGAGCGTTCAACTCCTCTCGGACCCCCCTGACCTGATGCTGGACCGACTCAGGATCCATCACCAGGTCATCCTCCACCAGGCCACGTACGATCCGGGCAACCAGGAACCGGTTCCCGATCCTCCTGCTCACCTCGTCGTCCCTTCTGCAACCCTCGAGGTCCTTCAGAACAGGCCATCCCGAGAAGGATCCGAGCTCGTCCTGAGCCCCGGCTCCAGCTAGGCCATCCGATCCCAAAGTCGCACGCCGTGCATCCAGATCCCGATGCAGGACCACGGAGGCGACCTCCCCCGCTACGAACATCAGCTCTCCCACAACCTTCTTGCTCAGAGCCCGGCGGGGGGTCAGGGAGTCCACGACAAGGAACCATGAACGGGGACCGTCACTCCCCAGAGCCACGGCGCAGGCGCTGGCGATCCCCCCACCCATTCTCTCCCATCGACCCTCGGTCTGCGGAAGGTCCAATAGGCCCGGAACCCCCGAGTCCCAGGCAGTACGAAGGGGAACCGGCGAAAAGAAACGCCTTGGACGATCGGCGGCGAGGTCCAGCAGAATGTGGGGATGGGCCAAACCCGGCCCATACTCATCAAGCCATACCACGGCCCCCCGATCGGCCCCCGCCAGGCTGACGGCATGCCACAGATCCCGGAGGATCTTCGCCCGGCCAGTATCGTGGCCCGAGAGCGCCAGAGCACGCCTGAACCGGCCGTTTCTTCGCCTTCGATAGGATTCCAGGTGGACGATGTCGAATTGGCTCATAGATTCCAGGTGTGATCACCAGGAAGAGGGGGGTTTATGGAAGTTATGGCGAGTGTCTGAGAAATTCAACGGTGGTAGGTTCGCCCCGGCGACCCCCCCCCTTGCACAAGCCTCCGCAGATCTGGGCCTTCTTCTCATGGCCCTCATTTGGGGAGTCAACTTCCCTCTCATCAAGGCCTCCCTGGAACAACTTCCTCCCTTGGCATTCAACGCCCTTCGTTTTCCCCTGGCTGCCATCACCGTCTTCCTCATCCTGAAAACGAAGGGAGGGATCTCTTGGCCGGAGAGGGCGGATTTGCCTCGTCTGATCGCCCTCGGCCTGGTGGGGAATGTGGTGTACCAGGCTTTTTTTATTTTCGGGATGGACGCCACCCATGCCGGCAACGCCAGCATTCTCCTGGCCACCACCCCGGTTTGGACCCTGGCCCTCTCAACGTTTCGGGGGCATGAGAAACCCGGACTCCTGGTGTGGTTGGGAATCCTATTGACCCTCTCGGGCATGTCCGTCGTGGTCTTCGGCGGAGAGATGGCAGTCGGAGTTCAGAGTTCCACCTTCAAGGGGGACATCCTCATGGTCGGTGCCGCTGTCACCTGGTCCGTATACAGCGTCGGATCCAGGGGAATGATCCAGAAATACGGATCCCTTCCGGTCACCGCCTGGACCCTTTGGGTCGGCGCTTTCGGCTTGGTGATCCTGGGTCTCCCCTCCCTCGTACGCGCCCCCCTTGACCAAGCCTCTCCCCTTGCCTGGTTCGGAGTGGCCTACGCCGGGATCCTGGCCATAGGCCTGGCATACGTCCTCTGGTACAGAGGGGTGCAACGGATCGGGAACTCCCGGACGGCCGCCTATTCCAACCTCACCCCCCTGGTGGCGTTGGCTGTCGCCTGGGCCTGGCTGGGGGAGATACCACGACCCCTTCAAATTGCGGGAGCAGCGGTGGTTCTGGGGGGCCTATCCTTGGCCCGGTTGGGGAGGGAGCGAGAAGGCTGAACCGATGGCAATCAGTCCGGAGTCCCCGGGCCCAGCTCGGGCCTGTGCAGAACCTCGGGAAATTCGTAGTAGAGAATGCCGTCCTTCGAGATCTCGGACCGGACCCGAAAGCCGTCGTCCATGGCGACCAGCACCTTTTCCGCCGCCGGCAAGGACAGGCTCATTTCGGAGGCGACTTCGGTTACGGTGAGGGTGCCTCCCCGTTGGGTCGCCAGCCGCAGGACTTTCTGTTGAAGACGCTGCATGAGGGCTTTCCGCCGCTCATTGAGGCCTGTCAGGCCCCACCAGAAGGCCCCGGTACCCGTGGCGCCGATGACGCTTCCAACAGCAACGGCCACGGCTTCGGCCTCCGCGATCCCAACCACGACCATGATGGTGGCGATAATCACCAACCCGACCCCGAAAATCCGCCTCAGGAGCCCGCCCCGCGGAAGAGGCGGCAGCTTCTCCGTGGTCATTAGAGCCGGTACTTTCCCCGCATAAACCGGGGGGAGCGCTTGGGGATACATGTGCCAGGCCAGGCCGCAGCTGGGACAAATCACCCGGTTTCGGCGGAACAACCAGTACCCGAGGCCACCCAGGCCATAGGTGAAGAGACTCACACCAATGAGGAGGGCGACGTGGGAAGACCGCTTGAAGTAGGGGATTCCGTCTCCCTGATACCCGCATCGGGGGCAACGGCGCAAGCTGGAAAAAGGGGTCAATCCGGCCGAGGCGGCCGCACCACAGGTGGGGCACCGAGTGGTACCGGACTCAAGGGTTTCGCCGCAGGTTGAGCAACGCATGTTGGTCGGCTCGCCGGTGGAAGTGCGCCTGCCTCAGGAATTCCCTACGAGATCTCCCTTCGGAAGATTCAAGCCATCATTGAAGGCGGACCACAAGGACACGCAGCCCCATGCCAGCCTCAGGCAACCCGCCCATCTGCCCGCTGGCACTCAGGGTCACTCCGCCGCCGGCAGGTGGACTAATGATGAAATAGTTCGGGGCGGATGACCAGAGGGTTCCCGAAAAGAGGGCTGATCGCTCCCCGAAGGCCAAAGGCCTAAGGGGGTACGTTCCATCCGATTCAGCGAGTACCTCCCGGAGGTTCACCCCGGCGACCCCGAGTTCCGGCCGAACCGGAACACCGGTCCCATCCAGGAAGAGGGCTCCGGCCCAATCGGCTGCCAACTGCTCCCACCCCTCCCCCACGGCCTTCGTAAGGTTTTCCGTACCCGTCCAGTTCGAAGAGGCGAGGGTGGCCAGCAGGCCCTCCGGGCCGGGCCGGCCGAAGAGCTGCTTCAGAAGCAGCCAGCCCGCGCCCCGTTCCGCCAGCGTTCCGGGAGGCAGGGAGGCCAGGACACTCACCTGGCTCGGGCCTTCGAGGAAGCGCCGGGCTCGGATCCAGTTCCCCACACGGTACTGATATGCCTTGGAGGGCAGGAGGGCTCTCTCGAAGACCTCTCCGACCAGGTCTTCAGCCATTTGGGCCAGGGCCTCGGACAGCCAGAGTGCCTCCTGGGTCTCAGCACCCTTCAACAACATCCGTTGGTTGAAGTGGATCATGTGCTCGAATTCGTGCGCCAGGACCGCCGGAATGGTCGTAAGGGCCGTATAGCTGCCGATGGCGGGACCTTCCTGCCCCGCAGGGTCGGGAACCATGGCGTAGAAGATCTCACCTTCGTTGCTCCCGGCCCTCCCCTCCATCAGGTCCAGCCCAAAGAAAAAACCACCCACGAACCCGTCGGAGCCTGGGGGGGTGAGGCGGTTCACCGCTGCGGTGAAAAGGATGATGATCCGGTCGTTGTCGTCCAGATCCGATTCGGGGCCGAACGCGCCTTTGATGGTGGGGTAGACCGGGTCCTCGAATTCTCGGGCAAAAGCGGAAAGATCCCGGTCGGTAAACCCCCCGCTGGGGACCTTCTCGTCAACGTAGATCAGAGAGTGGTCCGAGACGTACCGAACCCTGGCAGTAACTCGATCGAACTTCTTATCGGCGTTCAAGACCTTGAAGGCTCTTTTCTCCCCCAGTTCAGGGAGGGAGGAGCCCCCTGCCGGCTGACTGGTCTTCAGGAGATGGGTGGGGGATGATAGGGGCGCCCCGCCAACCAGCAACTCCGCCTCCAAGCTCCTGAGTCCCTCATCCCACCGGTCCTGGGCCTCCAGGATTCCCTCCATGGTGAAGCCAGGGCTCAGGTACGGGGCCAGGGCCCCCGGGACCCCCCATTCCCTCGCCGGGACGGGTGCCGGAACGGAGGGAGACGGGAAAAGCCCATCCGCCGTCAGGCCAACTAGAGCAAAACCATGTGCGGCGCCCCCGATGGTACTCGTGGAATGGGGCACGATCAGATAGAGGCTTCCGGGAGCCGAGGGAAAGTGGAAACAGTTGAAGCCCCGGGAGGCGTCCAGGACAAGGTCCTCACCGCGGTCCAGGAGTAGGCTCGATCCCCCGCCGGCCACCTCAAGATTCGCGGGGTTCGTGGAGAGGGCTCCGATCCGGACACGAAGCTGGTACTCGCGGGCCAACAGACAGCCAGGGACCTCCGCCCGAAGTTCCGTGGGGGAAGAGGATATCACTCGCGCCCGGACCCCGGAGAAAGTCACCACATTTTGATCCGGCACCAGACTGAAGTTGGAGCCCTGGAGGAGAATCGTATCGCCGGCCTGGATCGGTTGGGCCGGGACATGGTCCAGCCCTGGAACCAGGATAGCCTCAGCCGAAAAATCCACGGGGGGAGATTCCATCCCCCGAACCGAAGCTTGAACCCGGTAGGCGCCCAGTGCAGGACCCAAAGTGAGCTGCGCTACCGCGAAACCGAGAGAATCGGTGTCAGAAACCGGGGAATCCATAGTCGCCCCGACACCCTCGAAGATCTCCCACCGGACCTTGGCCCCCTCAACCGCCGCCCCATTCCCCCTCGTCTGAACTCGGACTTTGAAAGGAATGGGAAGCAGGTCCCCAGGCTGGGAGGCTTGCCCGTCCCCTTGCACCACCAGGATCTCCAGGTTGGACGTATCGAGGCCGGTGGGGCCTCCATCTCCGCAGGAGGGCACAAGAAGGAGGGAGACAAGAGCCAAAAGCCCCAAACGGGGGAAAAGGACCCTGCCCCCCGGCTGGCGAGAATGAACCAGCACCCAGGGGCGGGAAGAGCGGAGGGATGGACTATCGACCGAAGGTTCGCCCACTAGCGCCTTGAGATTCGGGTGAGCTCCAGGAGGTCCAGGATGGGATTCCCGGTGAGGGCCGCTGCCCCGGCGCGTATCCGGCCCACCACTCGAATCCGCTCCAAGGGAATTAGACCCTCGACTTCGGCAAGACGTTCCGGAGGGATGGCCACGTATACGAAGGCCCGTCCGGAAAACGTGGACCGGGTGAGAAGGAAGGGCTCCCCCTCATAAAAGTCCGTCCGGACCCGCTCGGCCTCCTCCAGGGAGATGAATTGAAGCTCCCAGTCTACGACCTGACCCTTATGAGTCTCCGGATCCTGCGTCACCTCTTCCGGCGTTGCATCCGAGAAGATGCCGGGGGTGACCGAGTCGGTTTGCTCCCCGAGGGGGGCCCAACTCCACCCCTCCAGTCGCACTCGAACCCAATTCCCCTGCCGAGCCAGGAGCTGGAGCTCGGCCCCGGGGCGGGCCAGGGCCAGGGTATCTCCGTCGGGTCCGGTAAGGACCGGGGCGCCGCCGGGTCCACTCCTCCACCAGCCCTCCCCGCTCCCGGCGCCTCTCGGACCAGGCGCCGTGGAGGTCGAAGTCGGATTCCCGGCCTCAACCAGCTCCATGGACGGCGCCCACACCCACGCCACTCGCCTGACCCTGGTCCAGCCAGGTCTGTCGTCCAACCTCTCGAGGAGTGCACCCTCCGCCAGTCGCGCCAGTACCGCCCCTGACGGCTCGGCCCGAAGGTTCTCATTGGGTGCGACAGAAACGGCGAGGTCGAAACCCTGCCGGTCGCTCACCCGAACGGACCGGGTCCAGATCCAGCCCTGCAGGTCGACCTGCGCCCACTGGCCCTGGACGGCGAGGACCGGGAAGGTGGAACCCACAAGCAGACGGCCGAGAAGAACTCCCTGCGGCTCAGCCCTCAGGTTCTCCTCCACCCGCACGGTGCCTCGATTCTGACCCAGGGCCCCTTCAACGGCAATCGCCGAAAAGAGCAGGGTCAACCAGATCGGGGCGGTTTGAATCCCGATGCCGAAGGTGCGCTTGAGCTTCATGGCTGAAACGAAGAGGGTCGAAGAAGTGTTTAACAAGAGACTCGCCCCTCAGGGGGCTCAGGTTGAATCTGCCCAGGGCGCCCGGGATCGTCAAATGCGGAGATTCCCGTTGCATGGGGTCATCCCAGGCCGATAGCTTTCCGGATTCTGACGTTTTCCTCCAACCGGAAGCCAAAAGGCACCGGAATTGAAATCATTATGGCGCGAATCTCCTTTTTTTCGTGGGCACTCGCCGGGCTACTGGCCGGCCTGATGCCTCACCATGCGGAAGGTCAATCCGTTCCGTCCCCTTACCAGTTCTTCGAAAACAGACAGGAAGCCGGGGTCTTCATTGGGGCCTCCGGTCAGGGGACGGGGCTCTTCGGCTATGGCCCTAGCTCGGGGCTTTTGTTTGGAGCCCGGTATGGCATTCAGCTAGGTGGCCCCTTTGGCCTGGAAGGGGTTTTCACCTACCAACCCACGACCCGTGACGTGGTGGATCCCACCCGGGTGGAAGGCACGATGGTGGTTGGGGAGGCGGACGCGGAGATGCTGACCTTCGATGCCCGGCTCCGCTTCAGTCTTACAGGAGACCGGAGCTGGCGGCGTTTGAATCCCTTTCTCTTCATTGGAGGGGGAATGGCCTGGGACGCCGCCGGGGAGGGGGAAGCCGATGCCCTCGTCCTCGCCGGGGATCGGTTCGAGTTCGGCGCCAAATTCGTTGCCCTCCTGGGCGGCGGCGTACGCTGGATACTGACGGACCGCGTCCTGATCCGAGCCGACCTGGCCCTGACCATGAACCGGCTGAAGACCCCGGAAGGTTTCCTGGACCCAACCCCGGGGCCCACGGGAATCGGGGAAAAGGAGTGG
>JBDRDQ010000099.1:0-10349 GCA_043820695.1 Gemmatimonadota bacterium
TTGAAGCCGACGAAGAGGTCCGGATCCCCGTCGGAGTCGAAGTCGGCCCAGGCATTGGTGAGGGTTCCCGGAGCTCCAAGGAGGTCGGGTTGGGTCGCTGAGAAGACAGGGTCTGCCGGGGTGACAGGTTGGCTGCATCCACACAGGAGGAGGAATGCGAGGCCCATGATGGAAAAGAGTGAACGGTCGGCGTTCATTTCGACTCCGTGAAAGATGGTCGTATCTGGCGCCTCCCCCCGCCAATATCCCCCCGGACCTGTGCGCCCCGTAGGCGGCTGGTGAATACCCGCTTCGCCTGCAACAAAAGGGGGTGGTTCCTTCTGGTCTCGCAACACCTAGGGAGTGAAGGTGCAGGGCGTAGCTGCACTGGCGGGGTCTTCCGGGAAAGGAAAATAGGAAAAGTCGGAAGTCTTTTAAGGCGGTTGCTCTTTTTCTTTCCCTGTTTGGGACAAGGCATCCCATGGATTTCTCTTCCCATCCGAACCGGCGATTGGGACAATAGAACCCGGCGTCCGGGTTTTATCGAATTCATGGGTGACGAGTCGCTCTCGCAAGCCTCTCGATGTCAACGACTTAACGGGCCGATGGAGTTTGTGGGTGCGATGGCACCCAGGTTGCCCAATAAGCCCGTATCCACTCTGTAGGATCGGCCCCGGAATACACGGTGGATCTCAAGACCGAGAAACACGAGGACGGAAGCGGAAGGAAAGCGTATGAAACGCCTGGTGATCCTGGGCGGTGGCACCGCTGGCACAATGATGTCCGCCAAGCTCGCCCGAGCTCTCGAGCTGGATGAGTGGGAAATCACCGTTGTTGATCAGGACAACACCCATATCTATCAACCGGGCCTCCTCTTCATCCCGTTCGGAGTTTACGAACCACGGGACGTGAAGAAGCCGAGGGGTCGGTTCATTCCCCCAGGGGTCGACTTCGTCATCTCCGAGATCGACGTTGTGGACCCCGAGAAGAAGGAGGTCCGTCTCATGGGGGGAGAAGTCCTTCCGTACGACTTCCTCATCATCGCCACGGGCACCCGCATCGTTCCCACCGAAACGGAGGGGCTCATGGGCGATGGGTGGCAGAAGAATATCTTCGACTTCTACACCCTGGAGGGCGCCACCCGCCTCGCCGACCACATGCGCCATTTCAAAGGAGGGCGAGTGGTCTTGAACGTGGTGGACATGCCCATCAAATGTCCGGTGGCTCCGCTGGGGTTCGTCTTTCTCGCCGATTGGTTTTTTACCAAGGAGGGGATTCGGGCCAAGACGGACATCGTCTACGCCACTCCGCTGGACGGGGCGTTCACCAAGCCGAAGGCCTCCGCTCTTCTCGGTGACATGCTGGAGAAGAGGAACATCAAGGTCCAGCCCGTTTGGAGCACCGGAGAGGTGCATCCGGACCGGAACGTTCTGGCGACGTGGGAAGGGGATGAATTGGAGTACGACCTCCTCGTAACCATCCCTTATCATCAGGGGTCTGAGGTCATCGGACGGTCCAACCTCGGTGATCATGCCGATTTCGTCCCGACCCATCCCCACACCCTCCAATCCAGAGATTGGGAAGACATTTTCGTCGTTGGAGATGCCACCAATCTCAGCACTTCCAAGGCCGGATCCGTGGCTCATTTCGAGGGGGATATCCTCTTGGAAAACGTGCTCCGGGCCATTCAGGGGCGGGAGCTCTGGGAGGGTTTCGACGGCCACGCCAACTGCTTCATCGAGACGGGTTTCAACAAGGCCGTACTCATCGACTTCAACTATGACACCGAACCCCTTCCCGGATTCTACCCTCTTCCCGGAGTGGGCCCCTTCAGCCTCCTGGGTGAGAGCGAGATGAATCACTGGGGCAAGATGGGGTTCAGGTGGGTTTACTGGAATCTGCTGCTCCGGGGTTCGGAGCTGCCGGGAATCGAAGCCCAGATGTCCTGGGCAGGTAAGTGGAGGGGCTCATGAGCAACGAACTGACGGCACCGGGAGGGAACGGGTCCGGCATGGCCGAACCCAGCGGTCCTCAGATGGATAAGCTATTCGAGGCCTGCCAGAAGTTAGACCGTGCGACCGAGATCCTCCTGGAGCTGAAGAGGGACAAGGAGATGATCATGGAACTTGGGCAGGACCTGATGCCCATGGCCAACGGGATCATCCATCTCACCTCGGACCGTCTTCAGGAATTCGAACAGGACGGAACCCTGGACTTTATCCGGGAGGGCGTCGGAGTCCTCCAGCGGGTGAGCACCGCTTTCACCCCGGAAGATGTCCGGCTCTTGGGTGATAACATCGTCCACATACTCATGACGGTTCGCAATCTCACCCAGCCTGAGGTGCTCGGCCTGGCGGACAGAGCCACGAGCGCATTGAAGGGAAAGACGACCCCCACCCCGGTAGGGACTCTCGGTCTGCTTCGGGCGATTCGGGACCCGGAGGTCAGGAAGGGCACAGGCGTCCTCCTTGAGTTGCTCCGGTCCCTGGGGCGGGATGCTGGGTCAGCCGAGACCACAAGCAGTTGAGCAAGCAGGGCCGAAAGGGCCCATTCGTCGAAGAAAAGGAGTGAAGGATGGCTGAGAAGACGTACGGTGGAGTCACGGTCACCGTGGACGCCGATGGTTTCATGACCGATTCGGGTCAATGGAACAAGGAAATCGCTGAGGGGATCGCGGCGGAGGTAGGAATCACTCTGACGGATCGCCATTGGGTGGTCCTGGATTTCGTGCGGAAGGACGCTGGAGATCAGGGGGAACCCCCTGGAGTTAGGCGCATCACCAAGCTCACCGACGTCTCCATGAAGGAGATGTATCAACTCTTCCCCAAAGGCCCCGGGATTCTCGCCTCAAAGCTGGCTGGATACGGGAAGCCCCAGGGCTGCGTTTGATCGGGAGGATCAAGAAATGACCGACGGAAACGGAAACACCCACGGCATGCCTCGGAAGGTGGCCATCATCTGCTCAAAGGGTAGCCTGGACATGGCGTACCCGGGGCTCATCCTGGCCAATGCCGCCCGGATGATGGGCATCGAGGCCATGGTGTTCTTCACCTTCTGGGGGTTGGACATCATTACCGAGAAGAAGGTGGACAAACTCAAGGCCGGCATGGTAGGGAACCCGGCGGCCCCGCTGCCCCATATGTTGGCCGGCCTGCCCGGAATGGAAACCTTCGCCACGTCCATGATGAAGAAAAAGATCCAGGGACTCGACATACCCGATATTCGGGAGCTTCTGGAAACCCTGGACGCGGCCGGGACCGACCTCTACGCCTGTAGGATGGCCATGGACATGTTCGGTCTGGAGCGGAAGGACCTCATCGACGAGGTGAAGGACGTCATCGGTGCCATGGATTTCTTCCAGCACGCCGAAGGGGCCCAGACCTTCTTCATCTAGGAGTTCCAGCCTTGCCACAGGCTTCAAGAATACCCAGGTGGGGGCGTCCTTTCCTCCTGGCATTGACGCTGTTCCTGAGCATCGGTCTCGGTGTTGAGGCCGGTTCCGCTCAGCAGGGTAGCGGGGGATGGGTGTTTTCCTCCCTCCCCGAAGCGGACCTCTGGTTCCACGGGATGGCCCTTGTGGATCCCATTGGCCCCGGCCCCAACCCGCTTTACGACCCCGGCTATCCCAACGAGGTGCGGAGAGCCAAGGAGAGCTTGGGCGTATACCCTACTGGGCTGGACGGTCGGTTGGGGTATTTCCGGGACGCCTTCCGGCGGGACCCGGCATTCGAGGTCCTCCACTTCCTTCCCCTTTACTTTGCCCTAGCCGGTCGGACAGAGCTTTTCACGGCTCTGAAGCTTCTTGCGGGCGCCGAAGAGGGGATTCCCAGAGCGCCGTCCGCGCGCACCGCCTTCGGAGTGGCGGCGGTGGGATCGGTCCTGACCACTCGGAACCAACGAACCGTTCTCGGGGAGTTCGTCAAAGCACTGGAAGGCGAGTGGGTGAACTTCTTCGAGTCCTACTGGCAGGGTGGGGCGGTTCAACGGGGCCAACTCGAGACATCCCTTCAGGATGCCTGGAGTAGAGACTATTTCCCAGCTATTGCTCCTCTTCTCAAGGGAATGGGGATGTCAGGGGGCATCGTCGCTCTTGCGCCGGCCATCGGCGTGGAGGGGCGGATCTTTGGAGGAACGCCTCAGAACCCGGCCGACAACGTTCTGGTGGTTTCGGCGCCAGCTGGCCCGGAAAAAAGCATGGAGGCGGTGTTTTCCATGCTGCGTGAACTTTCCTTTCCACTGGTCCGAGGGGTGATGAGCCGCCTCGGATCCGCGGTCGGGAATCCGGATGAGGAAGAGAGCCTGGCGGCACGAGCCGCCATTCGCTCAGGGGCCCTCATTATCGAGATGTATCGCCCCGATGATTTGATGGCTTATCAACGGTTCTTCCTCTCTCAAGCGGGTTCCTCTACCACTGCCGGCGAGGGGGATGCGGCCGCGTTCAAAGTGGCCTATCCCCTAGAGGCGGGATTCGAGGAGGCCCTGAGGAAGGAGATTCTCACAACGGTAACCAACGGAGGTGCAGGGTGAAGAAGTGGACTACGGGCGCTGTTTTAGCGCTCTTTATCAGCCTGGCGTGGGCCCCAGGGGTCTCCGCCACGGACGGACACTTTCTCCATGGGGTCGGAGCCATCAACTCCGCCATGGGCGGAGTGGGTGTCGCAGGCGCCAAAGATGTCCTGGGCGCTCTATATCATAATCCTGCCGGCCTCATGGCCTTCGAGGGCCACCATGCCGCCATCAGCTTGGAACTCTTCAAGCCCGACCGGACCCTGACGGCTACGGCTCCGACGCAGCACGGTCTGTTCACCGGCTCTCAGGCCAGTAAGAGTGACTTCGTGCCCATCCCCGCCTTCGGCTGGAGCACCGAGTTCGTGGAAGACAAGCTCGTCATCGGCTTCGGTGGCCTGGGTGTGGGCGGCTTCGGCGTGGACTACGCCCAGAGCAATTCGCATCCCCTCTTGGCCCCCAAGACCATGGGCGGTTTCGGACAGGTGTACAGCAACTTTTCCCTGTTGAAGGTGACGCCTGCCCTGGCCTTCGCGCCTTCGGAGAAGCTTTGGATCGGTCTGGCGGCCAACATCGACTGGGCCTCCCTGGCGGTAGATCCCTTCCCCGCCGCCTCGCCCAACGGAGCTTTCTACCCGGGTGCAACCGCTGCTGCCAGCACCTTCGGGTTCGGATTCCAGGCGGGCCTCATCTACAAGCTTACCGACGCGATGAACTTGGGGCTGGCCTATACCAGCCAGCAGCACTTCGGCGAGTTCGAGTGGAACAGCCGGAATGACGATCCCACGGACCCCATGTGGGGAACCGGTCGGACTCTCAACTTCCAGATGGACGCTCCCGCCATCATCGGCGGAGGAATCTCCTACCAGGCCACCGACAAGCTTTTTGTGGAGGCTGACGCCAAGTACTACATGTACTCCTCCACCGAGGGCTTCGAGAAGTCGGGCTTCACCCAGACGGGGGCCGTGGCAGGCTTCGGTTGGGACGACATCAAGGTTCTGGCCGTGGGAAGCCAGTTCCAGGCCACCGATAAGTTTGCTCTCCGGGCCGGTTACAACTATTCCGACAACCCCATCCCGGAGGAGAATTCCTTCTTCAACGTGGCGGCGCCGGCAGTGATCCAGCACCACCTCACGCTGGGATTCGGCTTCGAGTTCCACGAGGGCGTTGAGCTCAGCGCCGCCTACTACCGTGCCTTCGAGAGCGAGGTTTCGGGTCCCATGTGGCATCCTGCAATGGGCCAGATTCCTCAGTCTGACGTGACTTCGAGCATGTTCGAGGACTCCTTCGTCATGCAGTTCTCCTTCGCCCACAAGTAAGGGCCAGGACGGAGGGCCAAGGGCACCGGGCCGGAAAAGGCGCGACACCCTTCCAGGAAAGCGGGTGGGATTCGTCCCACCCGCTCTTTTCTTCTAGAAGAGCGCCCCCCTCACATCCACTGGAAAACGGGTGTTCACCACGTTGTTGAATACCGAGCCGAAGTCGAAGGTGAAACCGAAGTTCAGCTCATAAGAGCTGTCGGTTTCCAACTCCCGGCGGGCGGTGAAAATCTCTTCGTCCGAGAGGTTCCGCCTGCGCAGTCCGATCTGGTTTCGAATAATGGCGTAGTCGCCTCCGACGTTGAAAGAGAATCCCCGGAATAGACGGATGTTCATGGTTCCGGACAGAGTCATCTCCCATTTGTCGAAGTCATCCAGAAGGCTTCCGACCTGAAAGGCCGTGCCCCCATTTCCCCACGGTTGCCGGAAGTTCAGGTCCACACGGAGGCGATGGTCGAATACCCACTCTTCCGTCTCCAGGTAGATCGTCTCCTCCCACCAGTCCACCCAGGCGAAGCCGACCTGGTACATGAAGATGAGTTGCTGGCGAGTGGACTCGGAGTATGGGAATAGATTCCATTCCAGGGCGGGAGCGGCCCGATACCCTGCCCGGCGGTTGGCCACGGAGGAGGAGTTCCCTCCGAACTGGGAGCCCAGAGACCAGTGGTCGGTGAGGCTTTTGACCGCCACACCGGTGGCGCTCCAGCTCTTCCTGTCCGACGTAAACCAGGATCCGCTGCTGAGTTGATTCCTCGTCTCGTTGAATGAACCGGTTACGGCGAATTCGAGTTTTAGGTCGTCCGTGATCCGGTCGGCTGAAATGGTCCCGTTGAAGTTTCGGACCTTCCGCTTGTCCTCGCCGCTCAGGTCTGCCCGTGCGTTGAGACGAACCACCCAGGAGTCCCAGGGGTCATCCCCGGGGGCCTGAACATTCCGCGTCTGGCGTGCCCTCTGGATGGCATCGGCTGCCTGGAACTCCACCCTGAGTTGCTCGGCCAGTCCCAATCGCTGGGCGTAAGGAACGAAGCCCAGGGCCATGGTCCGGGTGATGGCGTTGATGATCTCATCCCGAGAGTTGACGTTGCTGGACGTCCAGGTCACGTGGGAATCCATCCCCCGGAAGGTGCCTAGCCCGATGTTGTCGAACTGATACTCATTCCCGGCCCCCGACGGGGTGTAGGTCAGAATCAGATGGATGTGGGCGTCCTCCCGTTGCCTCACCCAATTGACGAAGGTGATCTCCCGCCGGAAGTGGTCCGTGTCACAGCTGAGGATCAGGTGGCAGTCCAGGAAGACGTTCAGGAGCTGGGGAGCGTTTTCAGCAGGTCCTTGGTCCTGAGCCGAAAGGGTTATGGCGGGTGCACCGGCGGCGAGGGCTGAGATCAGGAGGATGGGAAGGGTGACGAGTGGCAGGGGCTTCCGGCGGGTGCGGGCCATGCAATCTCCATTCTTCCTCGAATATCGTTCTGCCCGGACCGAAATGCTCCGCTCGGCAGCGACGGGAATATGCTGACCCGTCACTGCTTACGACAGTTGGGGAAGGGTGCGGGTCGAGCCACCTCCCATGGCCCTACAGCAGGAAGATGGCGAATCCGATTGCCAACCAGACCAGCCCGATCAGAGCAAGGAGAACGACCTCCAGGGCAGTGACGCGCTGTGGGCCCTTTTCGCCATGGAACCAGGCGATCACACCGGAAACGGCTAGGCTACACACGAAGGTGGCCAGAGCCGCCTGGAAGAACCGGTTTTCCAAGACATCTGCCAGCATTGCAATGAAATAGACAAAAGCCATGCCCACCGCGCCGGTAACGACAACCGTTTGTGGGAGCCTTCGTTTCAGGAGGGATTCCAGGGCGTTTAGCTCCACCGATGTTTCAAGGCCGCCTGGCCCACTCACCTGCCCGAAGTCTTTGTCTCCCAACGCCCGTGCAAGAAACGCAGCAGAGGGTCGTTTCTCAGGAGCCTTGGCTAAGCAGCGCTCCAGTAACCCCGCAAGGTGCGGATCGATATCCGGCTTAAGGGCTGTGAGGGGAGTCGGAGGTTCCTTGAGCGACCGCATGATGGTCTCCCTTACGGACTTCCCGGCGAAGGGTCCCTCCCCTGTGAGGATCTCATACGCCATCAGTCCCAGGGCGTACACGTCGGTGGCCTCCGTGGCTGACTCGCCCTTCAGCTGTTCAGGACTCAGGTAGCCCGGGGTCCCGACAATCTCCCCGGTCCGGGTGATCCTGGCGTCGGCGTCCTGGCTCTCGGGTCGGACGCCGGCCAGACCGAAATCCGACAGGAGGACACGCCCCGCCTCGCGGTCGCACAGCACATTGGCTGCTCGCACATCCCTGTGGATGAAATCCCGCTCGTGTGCTGCAGCAAGCGCTTCGGCTATGGAGGCAAGGATTCGCTTCGCTTCGGCTTCGGGGAGCGGCCCCTCTGCTCCGAGACGATCCTCGAGGGTCCCACCCCGGACGTACTGCATGATCAGAAAGGGCACTCCGTCACTGAGGTGACCAGATCGGTAAACGGAAACAGCGTGTGGCGTTTCCAGGGATGCCGCCGCCTTCGCCTCCCGGTCGAAACGTGCCCGGGCCGACGCGTCTCTGCCGATTCGTTGGGAGAGGATTTTTACGGCTACGAGCCGGTCCAGGGATACCTGCCGGGCCAAAAACACTTCGGCCATCCGACCGGTGCCCAGTAACCGGATCACTTCGAGTTCCGGAACCAGTTCGGCCTTCAGTGAGGCCAGGCGTTCGGCGGTTGCCTTCTCGCTCTGTGGCATTGGTTTCCCGAGGAATGGACGAAAATCGAATTTTCCCGCTTGAAGCCGACAGATACGAATAGGGGTCATTGCTTTTCCGCACAAGAAAGTTCAAGAACGGGCTTCCCCTGGCATGCCCTGCACTCACCCCCCATCCTTTGGAGACCAACGGGGGCCAAGGGGACCATTCGGACCATATCAAGGAGCCAGAGCGATGACGTCCCGGCAATTCCTTCCCAGCGTAACCAGTCTTTTCTCGATACTGATGACGATGGTGCCGACTGCCGTTTGCGCTCAGGGCACGCTGGCGGACTATGAAAGGGCCGATAGCTTCGACGCACGGACCCGGGGTCTGGTGGTGGACGTCGCTGAGGAGCCGCATTGGATCGGGGAGACGAGCCGCCTCTGGTACCGTAAATCGGTGGAGGGTGGGAATCAGTTTGTCCTCGTGGATCCTTTGGCCCTCGAAAAACGACCTGCCTTCGACCACGCCCGGATTGCCGCTTCCCTGACGGCGGTCCGTGGAGATACCCTCACCGCGGTCACCCTTCCCTTCGCCAGTTTCGAGTTCGCTAAAGACGGCGAGAACATCGAATTCACCCTCTCCGACTCCACATGGGAATGCAGCCTGGTGGGTTACGAGTGCTCGAATTCAGGGCCGGTACCGGAAAGGCCGGGACGTGGTGGGGGAGTCGGTTACCAGGCAGGTCCGGGCCAACTGTGGCGATCACAGGGTCAGGAGCCCCTCCGGTCCCCCAACGAGGAGTGGGAGGCTTTCATCCAGAATTACAACGTCGCCGTGCGAAAGGTGGGTCAAAACGGCTATACCCTCCTCAGCCAGGACGGCTCGGAAGGGAACGCCTACGCGCACCGGTCCATGCGATGGTCGCCGGACTCGAAGAAGCTGGCGGCGTACCGAGTGATTCCCGGCTACCAGCGGGAAATCCACTATGTTGAGTCTTCTCCTGAAGACCAGCTCCAGCCCAAACATTCCACTCTGATCTATGCCAAACCGGGTGACGTCCTGGACAGGGAGCAGCCGGTACTGTTCGATGTGGAGGGCAAGCGGCAGATCCACGTCGACGATTCTCTCTTTCCCAACGCCTACTCCTTGTCATCCCTGCAGTGGAGGAAGGACAGCCAGCGCCTCACCTTCGAGTACAACCAGAGGGGTCATCAGGTCTACCGAGTCATCGAGATCGACGCTGCCACAGGCGCGGCCAGGGCCGTGATCTCGGAAGAGCCCGAGACTTTCTTCGACTATTCCTCCAAGAACTTCCGTGAGGACATCCAGGATGGGGAGGAGATCATCTGGATGAGTGAGCGGGACGGTTGGAATCACCTGTACCTCTATGACGGCGCGACCGGTCGGGTGAAGAACCAGATCACCCGGGGGGAGTGGGTGGTTCGGGGCGTGGACAGGGTGGAAGCGGAGAACAGGCAGATCTGGTTCCAGGCCAGCGGGATGACTCCGGGGCAAGATCCCTACTTCGTCCATACCTACCGCATCAACTTCGACGGCACCGGGCTAGCGGCATACACCGAGGCCGACGGGACCCACTCGGTGGATTTCTCCCCGGACCGGGAGTTCTATGTGGATCGGTGGTCCAGGGTCGACCGTCCTCCGGTGGCGGAGCTTCGGCGAACCAGCGACCGGGCGCTGGTCATGGAGTTGGAGGCGGCCGACGCCTCGGCTCTTCTGGCTACCGGGTGGCAGTACCCGGAGGTCTTCGTAGCGAAGGGACGGGATGGCGTCACCGACATCTGGGGCATCATCGTTCGGCCCACAGATT
>JBDRDQ010000100.1:0-3410 GCA_043820695.1 Gemmatimonadota bacterium
ATCGGGGTCATGACCACCGTTCTCGGAGTCATGATCACCATCTTCTACTTCTTCGCCGCCCGGGGGAGGGAAGACCTGTGAGGATCCTGGAGCTCTACAACTACTGGGTCTTCATCTTCCTCATGATGGTGGGGTTCTACATTCTCATCTCCCGGCGAAACCTGGTGAAGAAGATCCTGGGGTTGAACATCTTTCAGACCTCGGTCTTCATCTTCTACATCAGCATGGGGAAGATCACCGGGGGCACCGCCCCCATTCTGGTGGAAGGGGGAGGGGAGGTGGTGTACTCCAACCCCCTCCCCCATGTCCTCATCCTGACCGCCATCGTGGTGGGGGTCTCCACCACGGCCGTGGCCCTCTCCCTGGTGGTGCGGATCAAGGAGGCGTACGGTACCATCGAGGGGGATGAGATCACGGCCCTGGATAACCGGATGCTTCCGCCATGACCCAGCATCTTCCCGCTCTCCTGGTGGTAGTCCCCCTGATGGCGGCCCCGGTGGCCTCCATTCTGAAGTGGGGCCGGGCCGCGTGGGGTCTGGCGCTCGCCGTCAGTTGGTCCGTCCTGGCCATGGCCCTCCTCATCCTGAGGAGAGTCATGGATGAGGGAACCATCAGCTATTTCCTGGGTGGGTGGGCCGCCCCAATCGGCATTGAGTACCGCATCGATCTGGTGAACGCTTGGGTCCTGGTCATCGTCGCGGCCATCGGGGCCGTCGTCATGCCCTACGCCCTGGCCAGTCTGGAACGGGAGATCGAGCCCCAGAGAATCCCCCTCATCTATTCGGCCCTCCTTTTGTGTTTGACAGGCCTCCTGGGGATTGCCGCACCGGGGACGTTTTCAACCTCTTCGTCTTCCTGGAGATCTCCTCCATTTCGGCCTACGCCCTCATCGCGGCGGGCCCGGACCGGAGGGCGCTGCACGCCGCCTACAAGTACCTCATCATGGGTAGCATCGGGGCCACCTTTATCGTCATCGGCATCGGGATGATGTATGTGATGACCGGGACGCTGAACATGATGGATCTGGCGGAGCGGTTGCCGAATGTGAGCAGCCGGACCGTTTCGGTGGCGTTCGCCTTCCTGACCGTGGGGATCAGCCTCAAGCTGGCGCTCTTTCCCCTTCACCTCTGGCTCCCGGACGCTTACACCTTTGCGCCGTCCACCGTCACGGCCTTTCTGGCCTCGACGGCGACGAAGGTGGCGGTATACATGCTGGTCCGGTTCTTCTTCACGATCTTCGGACCCACTTTCTCCTTGGAGGTCATGGGCTTCCAGGGGGTTCTCCTTCCCCTGGCCGTCATCGCGATCCTATCGGCGTCTGCGGCGGCCATCTATCAGAGGAACGTCAAGCGCCTCCTCGCCTACTCCAGCGTGGCCCAAGTCGGGTACATGATCCTGGGAATCAGCCTGGCCTCCGTGACGGGGCTCACGGCGGCACTT
Organism: Gemmatimonadota bacterium; assembly: GCA_043820695.1. Taxonomy (GTDB): domain Bacteria; phylum Gemmatimonadota; class Gemmatimonadetes; order Longimicrobiales; family Gaopeijiaceae; genus JABDNZ01. The sequence continues at coordinate 1,441 of JBDRDQ010000100.1, forward strand.
CTGCACCTTTTCAACCACGCGATCATGAAAGCCGCGCTTTTTATGGCCATGGGAGCGGTCATGTACCGGGTGGGCTCGGTCCGAATCGAGGCTATGCGGGGGTTGGGACGGCGGATGCCGTGGACCATGGCTGCCTTCCTGCTGGGAGGGCTCTCCCTCATCGGTGTGCCCGGCACGGTTGGGTTCATCAGCAAATGGTATTTGGTCCTGGCGGCGGTACAGGCGGAGCTTTGGATTGTGGCAGCGCTGGTTCTGGTGGGGTCCCTCATGGCTGTGGTCTACATCTGGAGGGTGGTGGAGGCTGCGTATTTCCATGAGTTCGTGGGAGAGGCTGAGGTGAGAGAAGCGCCTTTGTCGCTCCTCATCCCCATCTGGATCCTGGTGGCAGCCAACATCTATTTCGGCCTCAGCTCCTCCGCCACCGCCGGTATCGCCACCCGTGCCGCCGAGATCCTCCTGGGGGGGGTTTCGTGAGCGCTGTCCAGGCCCTCTCCGACGCCCTATCCGGGGGAACTACGGCCCTCCTGGCCGTCTTGCTTCCCCTGATCGGCACCCTCTTCATCGGCCTGTTCAGGAACCGGCCGAACCTTCGTGAGGGGGCGACACTAGCGACGGGCGTCATCCTTTTCGGAGTTGTTCTCTCCCTTTGGCCCGACATCATGGCTGGGGGACGGCCCCATTTCATCCTGGCCACGCCCATCCCGGGGATTCCCCTCGTTCTGGAAGTGGAGCCGCTGGGGTATTTATTCTCCCTGGTGGCGTCTTCCCTCTGGATCGTGACGTCCCTGTATTCGATCGGGTACATGCGGGGGCACCACGAAAAAAACCAGACGCGGTTCTATCTGTTCTTCGCCGTGGCGATCTCGGCGACCATGGGGGTGGCCTTTTCCGGAAATCTATTCACCCTCTTCCTTTTCTACGAGGTCCTGACCCTCTGCACCTTCCCCCTGGTGACCCATCACCAGACCGAAAAGGCTCGTAAGGCCGGCAGGGTCTACCTTGGGATCCTCCTCAGCACCTCGGTGGGGCTTCAGCTCCTTGCCATCATCTGGACGTATTCCCTGGCCGGCACTCTGGATTTCCGACCCGGCGGGATCCTGGACGGGCACATTGCCACCGGCCTGGTCCCCATCCTGCTGGCCCTCTTCGTGTTCGGGGTGGGGAAGGCAGCGGTCATGCCCTTCCACCGATGGCTCCCGGCGGCCATGGTGGCGCCGACTCCGGTTTCAGCCCTTCTCCACGCGGTTGCCGTGGTGAAAGCGGGTGTGTTCACCATCCTGAAGGTGTCCGTGTTCATCTTCGGGCCGGCGCTCATCTCCGAAACCGGAGCCGCCGACATCCTCCTATGGGTCGCGGCGGCGACCATCATCCTCGGATCCCTGGTGGCCTTCACCAAGGACAATCTGAAAGCGCGGCTGGCCTACTCCACCATCAGCCAGCTCTCCTACATCGTGCTGGGTGCTCTTCTGGCAAACGAATGGGGGATCATCGGCGGAGGCATGCACATCGTCATGCACGCCTTCGGGAAGATCACCCTCTTCTTTGGGGCCGGGGCCATCATGGTCGCCGCTCACAAAACCGAGATCAGCCAGATGAAGGGGCTGGGCCGCACTATGCCCTTCACCTTCGGGGCCTTCTTCATCGGAGCTCTCAGCATCATCGGACTTCCCCCGGCGGGCGGAGCCTGGAGCAAGTGGTTCCTTGGAATGGGGACGCTGGAGGCAGGGCAGTTGGGGCTTCTGGCCGTCCTCATGGTCAGCTCCCTCCTGTCCCTGGTCTACCTCCTCGAGGTTCCGTTGAAGGCCTTTTTCGGCAAACCGGAAGAGCCCCTCGAGCATGAAGGGATCCACGAGGCACCCCTTCCATGCCTCATTGCAATGGGGGTGACCTCCCTGGCCACCATCGGCCTGTTCATCTACCCGGAACCCTTCTACCGGCTCATGGAGCTGGTGGTGGGCTATTAGGCGCGG
>JBDRDQ010000101.1:0-10076 GCA_043820695.1 Gemmatimonadota bacterium
TCTACGAATACCTCCAGGGGGTCCAGGGTTACCTGGCTCCGCCCATCTTCACCGTCTTCTTCCTGGGAGTGTTCTGGAAACGGCTGAACGCCCAAGGGGCCCTCGCCGCCCTCATCTCCGGGTTCTTCCTGGGAGCGTTTCGCCTGGCCGTGGACCCACCGGTGAGCCTGGGGCTGGGAGGGTTCGAGGGGGGATATGCGGAGGGTTCCTTCCTCTGGATCGTGAACAATATCTATTTCCAGTACTACAGCCTGCTCATCTTCCTGGCGTCGGTCCTGGTCATGGTGGGCGTGAGTTACGCCACGGCGGAACCGTCCTATGAACGGATCTCCGGTCTCACCTTCGCAACCGTCACCGACGAGCATCGGGCCGAATCCCGGGCAAGCTGGGACCGAAGGGATGTAATTGGGTCTGTAGTCGTCCTGGTCATGATCCTCATGGCCTATCTCTACTTCCGGGGGTAGGGGCCGGACCTTCGTCCTGAACCAAAGGCAGAACCATGAGCGCTTTCACCCTTGGTCTGGATTTTGGCACCAACTCGGTCAGGGCGGTCGTCGTGAGCTGCGCCGACGGTTCGACCGTCGGAAGCTGCGTGTTCGACTACCCGTCGGGGGACGCCGGTGTGCTCCTGGATCCGAGGGATCCCCACCTGGCCAGGCAAAACCCGGCGGACTATCTGGTGGGCCTGAGAGAGTCGGTCCGGGGCGCTCTGGAAGACGCCCTTGGGAAGGAGGGGTTTTCCATGGAGGCCGTCATCGGAATCGGGGTCGACACCACCGGATCCACCCCTCTTCCCGTGGACGAGAAGGCCCAGCCCCTGGCTCTGAATCCCGCCTGGAAAGAGAACCTTTCGGCCCACGCTTGGCTCTGGAAGGACCATACCGCCGCTGCGGAGGCAGCCGCCATCACCGCCATGGCCCGGAAGCACGCCCCCGAGTACCTGGCCGTTATCGGGGGCACCTACTCCTCCGAATGGTTCTGGTCGAAGATCTGGCACTGCCTGAAGGTCGCCCCCGAGGTCTTCGACGCTGCGGCCAGTTGGGTAGAGTTCGCCGATTTCATCCCCGCCCTCCTCACCGGCGCTCGCAACCCTGCGGAGATCCAACGGTGCGTCTGCGCCGCGGGGCACAAGGGCATGTACTCCCGGGCCTGGGGAGGCCTCCCTTCCAAGGATTTTCTGACCCGTCTGGATTCTAGGCTGGCCTCCCTCAGGGACCGGCTCTATCAGGAGGCCTACCCCCCCGACCGCCCCGCCGGGTTGCTGACCCCGGAGTGGGCCGAGGCCCTCGGCCTTCGGGAGGGGATTCCGGTGGCCATGGGAGGGTTCGATGCCCATTACGGCGCCGTGGGCGCGGGTATCCGACCGGGAACCCTGGTGAAGATCATCGGCACCTCCACCTGTGACATCGCCATCGCTCCTGCCGGGGAGGAGCTTCAGGACGTCCCCGGCATCTGCGGGATCGTGGACGGGTCCGTGATGCCGAACTACTACGGCCTGGAGGCCGGCCAATCCGCCGTTGGGGACATTCTCCGCTGGTGGGTGGAGGTGGTCTGTGAAGGGGACGACGACCTTCACGAGGAGCTTTCCGAGGAGGCCGCCGGCTTGAAGCCCGGTGAGTCCGGCCTCCTGGCCTTGGACTGGAACAACGGAAACCGGACGGTCCTGGTGGACCCCTTGCTGACGGGACTATTGGTCGGCCAGACCCTACACACCACCCGGGCGGAGATCTACCGGACCCTCATCGAGGCCACTGCTTTCGGGGCTCGGGCCATTGTCGAGCGGTATACCGAGTACGGGGTCCCGGTGGACCGGGTCGTGTGCTGCGGAGGCATCGCCGAGAAAAACGACCTCTTCATGCAGATCTACGCCGACGTCCTGGGGACCCCCATGTTCATCGCCGGATCTCCCCAGACCCCGGCTCTTGGGGCCGCCATCTCCGCCGCCGTCGCGGCGGGCGCCGGCGCCGGAGGGTACGACACCTTCGAGACGGCCCAGGAGGCGATGACCTTCATCAAGGACAAGAGATTCCTTCCGGATCCGGCGGCCTGCGCGGTGTACGACGAACTCTACGGGATCTACAAAGAGCTCCATGACGCTTTCGGAGGGGTCGCCGGCGCCCGAGGCGACTTCCCTTCCCTGATGAAGCGGCTTTTGGCTCTCCGAGGAAAAGTCGTGGAGAATGCATTCCAGTAAGAAGAGCGGGATCGGTCACGGCTCTGTTCCCAAATCACCCGCGATCCTTCATGACATGCACCCTTGACGTGGGTGATAGTCGCCCATAGCTTGGGTGATATGCAGATTCCGGCCTACCTTCCCAGACTTGTCGAGCCCCGGGTCAAAGCGCTGTTCGACGTTTTTCCTGTCGTTGTTGTGACAGGCGCTCGCCAGACTGGAAAGAGCACATTGGTGAGGCGTCCTGAAGTCTCAGGCGACCACCAGTACCTTACCCTCGACGACGTGCTGTTAAGAGATCAAGCCCGGCGTGATCCTGACCTTTTTCTGGACAGAGGCGACCGCCTGGTCATCGACGAAGTGCAACACGCTCCCGACCTTCTTTCTGCAATCAAACGACGGGTGGACGAAAAACGGGTCCGAGGCCGTTACGTGCTGACCGGCTCATCGAATCTGCTTCTGCAACAGAACGTCTCGGAGAGCTTGGCAGGTCGGGCAGGTTACATCCCTCTTCTTCCCCTTACTCGGAGGGAGCAGCTCGGGTTGGGCACGGCAGGGATCTGGTCAGAGCTTCTCGGCACGGTCCCGGGCGATTGGCCCCGGCTACTCGAGGCCCAGGATACGCCCACGGAGCCCTGGCAGACGCTAGCGGCCCGGGGCGGATATCCCACACCCGTTCACGAACTGCATCGTCAGGAGCAGCGGGCTGATTGGTTCGCGGGCTATACGGCCACATACCTTGAGAGGGACCTGCGGCAGCTTTCAGCCATCGAAAACCTGGCTGACATGCGGCGTTTGATGGGGGCCCTCTGCCTTCGGGTGGGTGGCCTACTGAACCAGGCGGAGCTGTCACGGGACATCGGACTCCCTTCCACTACGGTCCAGCGGTTCCTGAACCTGCTGGAGGTCTCTTATCAGATCGTGAGAGTGCCAGGCTACTCGGTCAACCGCACGCACCGCCTCATCAAGGCACCGAAGATCTACTGGAGCGACACGGGACTCGCCTTGCACCTTGCCGGCGAGACATCCCCCCGAGGCGCCCACCTCGAGAACCTCATCTTGGCCGACCTCCTCGCCTGGGCCGGTGCCGCGGCAAAGCAACCGAACGTGCTGCATTGGCGGACCGCCTCCGGAGCGGAAGTGGACTTCGTAATCGAACTGCCGAACCGCCTCCTCCCCATTGAAGTCAAAGCCTCCCGACGGGTCACCCACGGCGACGCCCGCCACCTCCGGACTTTCCTTGCCGACTACCCGGCCGCACCAGGAGCCCTCCTCCTTCACGGTGGCGAAGATGTGTTCTGGATCGACCAGCGCATCCTGGCTGCGCCATGGCACCGGGTGATTTAAAGGTCCGGTGACCAACCCCTCACACCCCCCAGAGGCAGACCCGTGACCCCGAAAAGACTCGCCATGGCCCCCCTGGATCGTCGGGCCTTCCTCAAAACCACCGGGACCGCAACCGCAGCCGCCACTCTTCTTCCCTACCTCGGTTGTGTACCCCGGGACGGAAGCCTGACGGAGGCCACGGCCACCGCCCAGGCAGGGTGGGCCGTACGGCCTTTCCATCTCAGCCAGGTGAGCCTCGCGGACGGCCTGTTCCAGCAGAAACGGGACCGGATGCTCCACTACGCCCAGAACTACGGGAGCGACACCGACATTTTTGCGGGACCGGACCGGTTGCTGAGCATCTTCAGGGCCAACGCTGGCCTCGACACCCGGGGCGCCGAGCCCGTGGGAAGCTGGGAGAACGCTACGGGATACCTCCGGGGCCACTACGCCGGCCACTTCCTGAGCATGCTGGCCCAGGCCTACGCCAGCACCGGGGAAGAGGTCTACAAACAGAAGCTCGACTACATGGTCCAGGGTCTGGCCGAGTGCCAGGCCGCCCTGGCGGATGCGGCAAGGCTGCCCACTCCCAGAGTGCCGGGACGCTACGGAAATGCCCTCGGGTTTTCGGGATCCCCAATCGGACTGGCCGAGCATGTCCGCCTGCCCGAAGGGATCATGAGCGGTCTCCAGGACTTCACCATCGCCGTCTGGATCAACCCTTCGATCTACGACCGAGAAGCGGTATCGGACCCACGCCGGGATACGGTGGAGCTCACCAACCAGTCGGCGGTCTTCGACTTCGGCAGCCCCAACCCGGAGTACGCGGAACCCCCGTTGGCCCGCTTGTACCTGGCGGTCCGGGCGTCTAACGAAAACCCGGTTCCGCGGTTCGCCATTACCGGCAGCGGGGCCGAAGGGGAACAATCTTTGGACGGGATCGAACCCCTCCCCATAGATGCGTGGACCCACATCGCCATCACGCGGTCTGAAGGGACCGGGACCCTCTACATCGACGGCCTCCCGGTGGCCACCAACCCCAACATGACCCTGGGGCCCGCCGACCTGGGCGTCACCAGCGACAACTGGATCGGCAGGCGCCAGTTCCCTCAACGCAACATCTCCTACCTGAATGCGGCCCTGGACGACTTCCAGATCTTCAGCCGGGCCCTGAACGGGGCGGAAATAACGTCGCTGAAGGACTCTCCCGGCGGCACTCCAGGGAGCACGGTCGGAGGAGGGGACGTGGCGTGGTACCGCTTCGACGAAACCGATGGCCCAACCGCCGTGGACTCTTCGGGACAGGGCCGGGACGCCACGATCATGGCCCCCACGGACGGTCGTCGCCACCCAGGCTTTCTCTCAGCCTATCCCGAGACGCAGTTCGTCCGCCTGGAGGAGTTCGCTACCTACGGCGGGAGCCAGGGGATCTGGGCGCCCTACTACACCCTGCACAAGATCATGGCGGGGCTCATCGACGCCCATGTCCACACCGGAAACGAACAGGCGCTGGACCTCCTCACGGGGATCGGCGACTGGGTCCACAGTCGGCTGGCACCCCTGCGCCAGGAACAGCTGGACAGGATGTGGAACATCTACATCGCCGGCGAATACGGCGGCGTCAACGAAAGCCTGGCCCACCTCCACGCCCTCCGCCCCGACAAGGAAAAGTATCTGGAGGCCGCCGAGCGCTTCATCAACACGAATGTCTACGGACCCACCGTGGAAAACGAGGACATCCTGGACGGGCGACATGCCAACCAGCACATCCCCCAGTTCACGGGCTACCTGCGGATGTACGAGCAGGGGCACGAAACCGACTACTACGCCGCGGCCAAGAACTTCTGGGACATGATCGTACCCCACCGGATCTACAGCCACGGGGGCGTAGGGGTGGGGGAAATGCTGCGGGAAAGGGGCGTCATCGCCGGTTCCCTCTTCGATGACCGGAACCACGCCGAGACCTGCCCGCTGTACAACATGCTCAAGCTGAGCCGGAACCTGTTTTTCCATGAGCCCGACCCCAAGTACATGAACTACTACGAGCTCGGTCTCTTCAATCAGATGGTGGGCTCCCGAAGGGACATGGACAGTGCGGACTCCCCTGAGGTCACCTACTTCGTCCCCGTGCAGCCGGGCCAACGAAGAAGCTACGGCAATGTGGGCACCTGCTGCGGTGGCACCGGAATGGAGAACCACACCAAGTATCAGGACTCCATCTACTTCCGGTCGGTGGACGACACCACCCTGTATGTGAACCTGTACATCGCCTCCACGCTGCGTTGGCCGGAGAAGGGTTTCACCATCACCCAGGCCACCCATTACCCGGAGGAGGGAGCAAGCACGCTGACCGTGGACGGAAGCGGTCCCATGGAGATCAAGCTCCGGGTCCCGGCGTGGGTGCGGAAAGGTTATCAGGTGAGTATCAACGGGGAGGTGCAGGCCATGGAGCCGCTACCCGGAAGTTACGTCGCCCTCAGCCGGCGTTGGAACTCCGGCGACAGGATCGAGATCGCCATGCCCTTCAGCTTCCGGGTGGAGGGGGCCATGGACGATCCGACCGTCCAGTCGGTCTACTACGGCCCGACGCTGTTGGCCGTGCAGAGCGACCCCGTCGGGGAAAACTTGGAATCCGGGCTCATCAACGTCAGCCTTTACCGGCATCTGAAGCTGGACGGGGAGATGGCTTCGGCCATGGCTCCCACCGATACACCCATGCACTTCACTTTTGACGGCCTCACCCTGGCGCCCTTCTACCTTTCGGATCCGGCCGCCTCGGATCCGGCCCCGTCCGAGGGGGAGGCCGCGGACCTGGAGTCGATCCAGACCGAGGGCAGGGGTCGGCGGCGTCCGCCCACGCAACCGTACCACATCTATTTGAGACGGCACGAGCCCCGGATCGTATTCGGCTCGGTGGATTCGGGCGTGCCCAACCCCACCGGCTCCGACGGCCTCACCTTCCTGGACGCGGTCTGGGCCCATGCCCCCTTCGGAAGCCAGGCAGAGTTCGTCTCGACGGTCGAACGGATCGGGGAGGAGTGGGAGGGAAGCGGATTGCTTTCTCAGCATGACCGAGAGGCCATCCTTGGCGCCGCGGCAAAGGCGGAGGCGGCTCTGCGGGTCTGATCGTCTGGGGAGTTGCCTTGCAGCCGTACCCTGGCCGGCTCTACACTTTCTCAGCCTCCATCCTCCCACCCATCTTCGGTTCGGAGCAAAAGGGAACATCCATGCCGCGCTTTTCCGATGATCAGATCGCGTTCGCCTCGGGCCGGAGGACCCCCCTGGACAGGGCCGGCTCCATCGAGTTCCTCGACGCCCTCGACATCAAGATGAGCGTGGGGCACTGGTCGGCCGGGGACTTCTTCGACCGGTTCGCCCCTTTGGGCTATCACTCCGATGATCCTGGCTTCAGCAGCGAGTTCGAGGCCCAGTGCCACCGGACCAAGGCCGCCGGCATCGACGCTATCGAGATCCACCAGCACGTCTTCGAAAAGGAGCTGAATGGCGAGTTGGACTTCGGAGCCATGGAGCGGGCCCGGGACGGGTTCCTTCCCGAGCTGGGGATGAAGATCACCGCGTGCAACATCAACACCTGGACCGATCCCCGCTTCCGGCTGGGAGGAGCATGCAATCCCGACCCCGCCCTTCGGCGGGAGGCTCTGGGCGAAATCCTCAAGGCGGTAGAAGTCTGCAAGACGCTGAACATCCCCATCATCAGCGTTTGGCCCGGTTCCGATGGGGCCGACTACCACTTCCAGATCGACTACCTGGAGTCGCTGGAGTGGTTCGCCGAGGCGCTGGTGGAGGCGAATCGGGCCTGCCAGGCCAACGGGATCAGACTCGCCATCGAGCCCAAACCGTACGAGCCGCGGGAGCTGTATATGATCGTCCCCACGGCAGGGTCGGCCATTTTGGTGGCCTCACGGGTGAACGAGACCTGCGGCGGAAACAACTGCGGCATCACGGTGGACTACGGACACCAGAAGATGGAGGCCACGACGGCCTCCACGGCCTGCGATCTGGCCGCTTTCGCCGGGGTGCCCATCCACAAATTCGACATCAATGACGCCAGGCAAGGCAGGAACGACCAGGACCTGATCTTCGGTACGGTGTCCATACCCGAGTCGGTGGAATACCTCTTCACGACATTTCTTCGGGATTACCAGGGCTACTACAGCCAGGACCAGTTCACCTACAGGGACGATCCCACCCGCTCCATGGAGCGGAGCATGGTGAACTTCGCCAATTTGGCCCTGAAGGCCGTGCGCCTTTTCGCACGGAGGGACGAGTTGCGAGCCGCTCAGGCCGCCGGCACCGGCCCCGACATCCTGGACCTGGTGAGCCCCATTCTCCTGGGCTGAAGGCAAGGTCATGCCCTTGTCCCCAAGGGTTCGGGTTTCTGACAAGGAGTATACGTGAGCGAACGGGCGGAGGCCCTGCGGAGGGCGGTCTATGAAGCCAACCTGGAGCTTGTAGCAGCCGGTTTGGTGATGGACACCTTCGGAAATGTGTCCGGCCTGGACCGGGAAGAGGGTGTATTCTACATCAAGCCCAGCGGCATTCCCTACGGGGAGCTGAGTCCGGCCCACATGGTGCCGGTCTCCCTGGAATCCGGGGAGGCGTTGGCTGGTGACCTGCGCCCCTCTTCGGACACCCCCTCTCACCTGGAGTTGTACCGGGCCTTCGGTTGCGGTGGCATCGCGCACACCCACTCGGAGTTCGCCACCGTCCTCGCCCAGGCCAGACTTCCCGTTCGGTGTATGGGAACCACCCACGCCGATTTCTTCCGGGGGGACGTGCCCGTCACCCGGGACCTCAGTGACGAAGAGATCGAGGGGGATTACGAAGCCAATACGGGCCGGGTCATCGTGGAGGCGTTCCAGGATCTCGGGATTTCCCCCGACGAAGTGCCGGCGGTCCTGGTGGCACGCCACGGCCCCTTCACTTGGGGGGACACTCCTGCGGCCGCAGTGAAGAACTCGGTGATCCTCGAGTACGTCGCCCGCATGGACACTACCCACAGATCCCTGCACTCCTCCCAGCATCCTCCCCCCCCCGCCCTGGTCGAGAAGCACTTCCTTCGGAAGCATGGAAGCGGAGCCTACTATGGCCAGAAATGAACCGGAGGGGCCCGGAGCCGTCCTCTGGGACCTGGACGGGACGCTGGCCGATTCCAAGGACTACCACTGGCGGGCGTGGAAAGAGGCCATGAGCGCGGAGGGGCTCACCGTCACCGAGGCCCAGTTCCTGGCCAGCTTTGGCCAGCGGAATGACGCGATCTTGGGCGCGTGGCTGGGGCCTGATGCCGATGCTGCCCAGATCCGGCGACTCGGAGACGCGAAAGAGGCGCTCTACCGGGAGTTGGTGAGGACGGAAGGAATCACTCCGCTGCCAGGAGCCGCCGAGTGGGTTCGCTCCCTCCATGAAGCAGGATGGCGGCAGGCCATCGCGTCTTCGGCCCCCCGGCTCAACGTCGAAGTCATGCACCAAGCCCTGGGCTTCTCTGGCCTCATCGATACCCTGGTGGCGGCGGAAGACGTGTCACAAGGGAAGCCGGACCCTGAGGTATTCCTGAAAGCTGCCTCTGAGCTTGGAATCCCCCCGGATCGGTGCGTGGTGGTGGAGGACGCAGAGGCCGGCATCGAAGCCGCCCACCGGGGCGGGATGCCCAGCGTGGGGGTGGGGGATGGAGCGGTCGAGGCGGCAACGGTCGTCGCTACCTCTCTGGCTCAACTCCCAGCGGACACCTTTCATAGGCTGATCAAGCCAAAGTCATTGGACCCTGCCTGACGGGTGATTTCCTCTTCCTTGATCCATCCCTCGGGTCCTGGGTAACCCAGCGCTTTGCCCAGGCCGAGTCGCACACCGGGTCATCCTGAGGGGAAGGTGCCTCCGACGATACTACCCCCCTGGGCTCTTCTCCTCCGCCTCTACCGACGCCTCGGCTTCCTTGGCCATGGCATCCATCAGCTCCACCAGGCGCTTTCGCCACTTTCGGGTGGACAGCTTCCAGAGCGTTCGGCAGAAGAGGAACGCCGGAGGGATTCCGGAGAGAAAGGCCGCGAGGATGCCGGCGTCGGTCTCCCCGAATACGAGCTTACCCATGGTGACGGAAACAACTCCCAACACACCCAACCCGGCTCCGGCGTAGATGCCCATCAAGGAATCGGTCCGGTCGGTAGAGGCTTGAAGAGTGGTCTCCCCTTCCCGAGGAGAAGCCGACACGGACACTCGGGTCGAACTGGTGCTTCCGTTCCACTCCACTGACCCCAAGACCTCCCGGGTTTCCCCCTGGACACCCAGGGTCCGTCGAGCCACCTCGATGATCCGGCCGAGATCTCTCTCCGGCACCGTCCCGCGGACCGTGTGCTCCAGGCGGTGCCTGGGCCGGCCGCCCAGCAGACGGATCAAACCCGATTCTCGCAGGGTCGGCAGGATCGCAGCCGCCCGGGACACCTTCCCGGGATCGATGCCAACCTCGGCGGCGATCTCCCGCATCTGGGAGAGGGTAAGCCCTTCCCGTGCGGCAGTTTGATCTGAAGTCCGCTTCTGATCCTCCTCTACCTCCGAAGCGAGG
>JBDRDQ010000102.1:0-4738 GCA_043820695.1 Gemmatimonadota bacterium
ACCACCCACTCCTTAGCGAGGGCACCGGCGCCCTCCACAGCCCCTAGAACGTTCCTGGAGGTCAGAATGGTATCAAACCTCCTTGAATACGCTTCAAAGCCCTGAATGGCCCCTCCAGGCGGTTCCTGGAGGCCATAGGCATTGTACCGGCCTCTCAGATAATGGGCGGCCCTGAGTTCATCCACGCTTCCGGAGCCGCGACCCCTCATGCTGTCGTGGGCCAAAGCCACCAGATGAACCACTAGGCTGTCCTGGTTGGGAAGCGGAGGAGGTAGCCCCTCTGTACGAAAGACCCACGACGACTCTTCCGGTAGGCCGGCGCCTCCCTGAAACCTCACAGCCCTGGAAACCACCACCCGGTAGTCGGTCCCGAAGTCGAGGGGGTCTACCGGCCTCAGAATCACCGCCATGTTCCGGTTTCCGAGGAACGGATCGGCCAGGACACGCCGACTTCCATTCCAGAGGCTCACGGCCTGAGGAAGCGTAGTAGGATCAACTCGTCTTGAGAACTTGACGATGACAGGATCCAAGACCGACACGGAGGTTTCTCCGGATTCCGGAGCCACTGACTCGATGTTCGGATCCCCCCCACTTTCCCCTGAGCCAAGGAGGTCTCCACAGCCCGCCAAGAAAAGAGTGAGGCAAAAGGTGGCGAAGACAGCTGGCTGGGCTGGGCGCATGGGTTCTCCCAAAAGTCGCAGTGATAAGGCAAAACAGGCTTGGTTAACCCTATCTACGAATCTTCTGGCCTCCTCTTTCGTAAGGTCTGCAAGGCGGACCCGTATAGTACCACGAGCACATTGAGAAACGCTTCCCCCTGGAGTCAAATGAGACACTCTTCCTGGACCCTCTTTCTGGTCCCCTTGGCCATGCCCCTGGTGTTTCTCTGTTTGCCCGGGTCAATGAAGTCCACGGATCGTACCGGTCCGTTGGCGGGGGAAGCCTATGAGAGTCTTCAGGACGGGGACCCGTCGAAATTGGAGGTCACTGAGCCCTCTCTGGGATCCAGCGAGAATGTCTCATTGGAAATCCCGGAAGCGTTATTTCGGGATTAATCCCCCATCAAGCCCGGAAGGGAAAACCCCTAAGTGCCAGTCGGACTGTGGGATACCCAACACGCCAACACGCCAACTCACCCTATGACCCGATTCCACCCGGTTTATTTAAAGCCGACCCTACGACCCAAAACCTGCCCGCAAGCTTCTGCCACTTCCGCCAGCGCCTCAGAGAACTTCGGATCGGTGCCCCAAGTGGCCCTGATCTCCCGGGCGTTGGAGCGCTGAAGGACGAAAGCGGGAAACCAGCACCGGTTTTCCGGAAGAATGAGGTGCCCAATGGAACTTCCCGCGGTCCCGATCCGGTTGCGTGCTGATCCAACTCTCGGGTTTTGCTGACTCCTCGCTGATAGGGCCTCCGCATGGTACACCTCCACAAGTTCCACCAAAGCCATCGAGGTATGCCATGCGATTCCCCGTTACGGGTCACCGGTTCTTGGGTTTCTTCCCTCCCTATCGGAGGCTCGAAGTCTTGGACCACCCCTACCAGATCCCCAGGAGCCCCCTTCCCAACCGTGGCTCCGTCCTCTTGTGGAACCTCAAGCCCGGAGAAATAGCCTCCGGTAGTCGATCCGTCCGAGCCCGGCCCCCGGGGGTAGCCCTTTTCGTCGTTCTCCCGCCCACGGCCGAACTGGGAAGCAGAGGAGAGGCCCTGCTCCGGCTAATGGAGTTATGCCGCCCCCACAGCGTGCTCCCTCATGTTCAAGAAATTGACCCGGAGGAGCTGGTGTCCGTCTTGAGGAGGTTCCCCTCCCAGCTCGCTGTTGAGGTGACGGAATACCTCCTGTGGAGGGGAGTTGAGGTTGACCTGGACACTCGCCGGCTCCTTCGAAAGACCCTTGAGCTGTCGGGAGAGCTCAGGACCGTCAGCGGCCTGGCCCGATCGCTCTACCTGTCCCGGCGGGCTTTGGGGCGGCGGTTCATGACTAAGGGACTACCGGTGCCCTCTCACTGGCTTCACTTCGGCCGGGTTCTCCGCGGATCTCTCCGTCTTCAGGATCCGCGTGCCAATCTCTTTGGGGTTGGGTGTGAACTCGGCTATCCCGATGGGTTCGCTTTCAGCAACCAGATGAAACGCCTTACAGGCCTTCGGCCCTCCATCATGAGAGAGTGCTTCGGGTGGGAATGGATTGTGGAGTCTTGGCTTTTCACGGAGGCCCAGAGCGGAAGCCTCTCTCGCACCCTGAAGAACAAGCTCTTCCCGGACACCACACCTGACACTGAGTCTCTTTTGACCGCAGTAGCCGGATCTCGACTTCCAACCCCCGCCGTCACCATGCGGGTCGCCGAAGATGGCCCAGACTCTGCTTGACCCGGGCCGACCCCTTGAACCGCATGCGTGGACCGGTCAGGATTTGCCTCAACCGGTTGGGAGTGCTCTTTTCCCAGGTGTTGGAAATATTGCGCGCAGCCACCTCCCTACCCCCTCGATCCCCACGCCCACAATGCAACCGACTTCGGGAACGACGGCAATGCTCCATATCCAGCTTTTTGGCGGCCCGCGGGTCTTTCGCGACGAAGCGCAGATCCCCCTTTCACCTCATCAAGCCGCCGTTTTGGGAATGGTGTTCGGTACCGATGGGCCAGCCCTGCCCAAGCGAACCGTCCTATCCTGCCTCTGGCCGGATGAAGACCCCGGCAAAGCTCGCCGCAGGCTCAACCAACTCATTTACAACTTTAAAAAACGGATTGGGGGAGACGGGGTTTTTGAGATAGAAGGGGAGGAGATCCGGAAGCTTCCAGTCGGCACCTCATCCGACCTGGAGGAGTACAAAAATGCCCTCCGAGACCGGGCGTATCAGACCTGCGTCAGCTTTCTGGAGAAGGGGTTTGCTTCGAAAGCAGGAGGCCACGTGACCCGCCAGCACGAGGACTGGGCCGAGGCCAGGGCAGCAGGGCTCCGTTATGAACTCCGGAGACAGGCCGAGAGCCACTACAAACGGTGCGCTCAAGAGGAAGAGTGGGAAGCCGCGCAAGAGGCAGCAGAGGCCCTTCTCTCTTTGGCGCCCTCCGATGAGGCATGCCTCCAACGGGTCATGGAGGCTCGATCCAATGCCGGGTTCCCCGCTGAGGTTGAGGAGGCCTTCAAGGACTTCTCCGCACACAATCAGGGAACGGGGTGGACGCCTAATGGGGAAACCAGGGCCATCCTTGACGCCATCCAGTCCTTTTCGTCCACCCCGATCGAATCCCAAATCGACGAGCTCGGCCCAAAACCACGGGACCCGCCCCTCCTTGGGCGAGATAAAGAGAGGAGCCTTCTCCGGAAAACCCTGAAGAGGGTCCCCCGGAAGAACCTCCGGGGGGTGCTGATCTCCGGCGAAGCTGGCATTGGAAAGACACGGCTGATCCGGGAAGTCCTCCGCGTACTGCCTCTGGATGGACAAAAGGTCCTCTCCGCTGAATCGGCCGAACTGGAGCAACCCATCCCATTAAACCCCCTGATCGAGGTTTTCAAAGGGTCCGAAGCGGGAATTGCCCTTCGGCAGCTCGATGAGCCCTGGCGAACCGTACTCTTCGGGGTAATGCCAAGTCATTATCTGGGTGATGGGCCAATCCCAGAAGCACCTCACATTCAACCCGGCAGCGTGCCACGACGCCTTTTTGAGGCCTTTTATCAGCTGCTCCTCTCCATGACTCACGAGGAACCGCTGATCCTTGTTGTCGAGGATCTTCAGTGGGCCGATGAAACCACTCTCACGGTCCTTGAGTTCTTGGTCCGCCGCTGGGACCATGGGGGCCTTCAATTACTCCTCTCGGCAAGATCGGAGGAGGTCCGCCGGAACCGTATCCTCGGGCAGTTCTTAGAAAACCTACGTGTTCACGTGGATTTCTCGGAAGTCGAGCTCAGTGACCTGGAACCCTCTTTCAGCGAAGCGCTGATACGGGCCCTCACTACGAAACCGCTGGAGCCTGCCAACATCTCTCAGCTCAGATCCCTCGCGGGAGGAAACCCGTTTTTCCTAATCGAACTCACCTTGGAGTTCCTTGCCG
This sequence comes from Gemmatimonadota bacterium, assembly GCA_043820695.1. Classification (GTDB taxonomy): domain Bacteria; phylum Gemmatimonadota; class Gemmatimonadetes; order Longimicrobiales; family Gaopeijiaceae; genus JABDNZ01. Next base: position 4,050 of record JBDRDQ010000102.1, read on the forward strand.
GGCGCGTGGGCCCGGTGGTCACGCCCCAAGACATTGTCCCAATTCCCATATCGATCCGGCAGGTTCTCGAGAGGCGACTCTCTCAGCTATCCACCGACTCCGAACGCGTTTTGGGGGCTCTCTCCGTCTACAGCCGGCCCATTGACCTCCCAGGCCTGGCCTGGATCGCTCATCTCTCCGGACAGAACTGCCTTTCCGGCTTGGATCAACTCCACGATTTCCGGCTGGTAACCAATCAAGGGACAGAGGTGATGATCAGCCATGAGCTGGTCAGACAAACGGTTTACCAGGGTTTATCCACGACCAGACGGGCATGGCTCCACGACCGGGTCGCCCGCCACATCATACGAACTCGGAAAACAGCTCCCACGGATGAACTCGCCGTCCATTTCCATCACGCCGGAGCCGGAGCAGAGGCAAAACTCTATTCCACCGAAGCCGCCGATCGGGCAGAGGCATCAGGAGCCATACCGGAGGCCCTCCGATTCTTGCGCATTGCGCGGGAGCACTCTGACGACCCGGAGGCAGTTGCCGACCTTATCGGACGAATGGGTCACCTCCACTATTTGCGCCAAGACCTCGCGGAAGCCGCACCTCTATTGGAGCTCGCCGTTCAGAGGTTCAGGAGGCAGGGAGATCAGGCCCGAGCCCTTAGACTGGAAGTGGAGCGTATCGACTGTCTTGCGCAA
>JBDRDQ010000103.1:0-3044 GCA_043820695.1 Gemmatimonadota bacterium
CAGGGTGATGAAGAGCAGGGGAGGACCTGCCGCAGGGTCAATACCGTAGGCGAAGGTGGCGGGCATGATGATCAATGCGGCCATGAGAGCTATCAGGGTATCCAACGTGACCGTGTTCAGCGCCGCGTTGGGAATGTCGAACTCCCGGGTGAGGTAGCTCCCGTAGACCAGCATTCCCGCCCCCGTGAGGGACACGGAGAAAAAAGCCTGCCCCAGCGCCATACCCCAGGTGATGGGCTTGAGCAGGTAGGACCAGTCCGGAACGAAAAGATACCGAATCCCCTCCATGGACCCGGGCAGGGTCACCGACCGGACAAGGAGAATCGCCAGGAGGCCAAGCAGGAGGGGCATCATCACTTTGGAAGCTCGCTCGATCCCCTTCGAGATCCCGAAGACCAGAATTCCTCCGGTGAGGATCACGGCGAGAAGCTGCCAAGCAATACTCCCGGGATGTGCCGCGAACTGGTTGAAATGGGCGTCGGGGGGACCCGCATCGAAAAGCGCCCCGGTGAGGGAGGTGAAGAAGTACCGGAGTACCCACCCTGTGACGATGAGATAGAAGACGAGGACCCCAAGGAGGGTCAGCACCGGGTATGCGCCCAGGAGGCGCCCGAAGCCCAAACCCCGTTCCCTCAGAGCTTTGTCATAAGCCCCCATCGCCCCCTTTCCAGCCCACCTCCCAAAGGCGAACTCGCCCATGAGGCCCGTCGTTCCCAGGACGTACACGAAGATGAGGTAGGGGATCAGGAAGGCCGCGCCTCCGAACTCCCCCAGTCTCCATGGGAACATCCATAGGTTCCCCAGTCCGACGGCGGATCCGGCACAGGCCAGAATGAACCCCCATCGGGTGGCGAACGTGTCTCTGGTCTTCGGCTGTGTCATTGCGAGGCCCCCTTGGCCCACATCATGCCGAAATCGGAACCCTCTTCACAAGGGAATCCCTCATCCCCTGCGGCCCGCCCCTGGTACTACAATGAGGTCTTCGCCGATCCGTTGGACGAGAACACGGTCTACGTCCTCAGCGTTCCCATGATGAAGTCGGTGGACGGGGAGGAACACACGGCCGAAATAGGTGTCCTCAAGGATTCCAGAGTGGTGGAGGACTCGTTGGTTCAACGGGAGACCTATTACGGCCAGACGGCCCTGAACGCCGGCTGGCACCCAATTCGGGACCAGCTTTCGGCACTGCTCGATCAGGGAATCGCTACCTTCAACGAGGCAGTCCGGGCTGCAGGCATGCCCCCTGTAGGGAAGCGAGGAGATCCACCGCTTTGAGGGTCCGGAGGGAAAACACATTCACATCGAGCAAGAAGAGGGACCGTGTCAGACCAACTATTTGACGAACATGCGACGGAGTACGACAGCTGGTTCCTGAAGAACCGCAACGTTCTGCAGTCTGAAGTGGATTTGCTGGCAGGTTTCCTCAAGGACCCCGGCCGGGCCCTCAGCGTCGGATGTGGCAGTGGCCTCTTCGAGATGATTCTCCGGGAGGGCCATCGCATCGACATACGCTTCGGTGTGGAGCCGGCGAGTGGCATGGCGAAAATCGCCGTGAAGCGGGGAATGGAGGTGAAAATCGGGCCCGCTGAGGAGCTGCCCTTCGACGACGACTTTTTCGACACTGTGCTTTTTAACGGCACGCCGAGCTACATCGGCGACCTAAAGCGTGCGTTTACCGAAGCCTACCGAGTGCTCCATGGTGGAGGTCACATCGTTGTGGCCGACGTGCCGGCCGAAAGCTCCTACGGTACCCTCTACCGTTTGGCGGCCATGGTCGGCAGTTGGGATGAGCCGTCGTTGAAGGCAATCGCCCCGCCGGTGCCCTACCCCATCGAGTTTGCCGCGGCCGCCAACTGGCGCACCACTCAGGAGAAGCTGGACTTGCTACGGGAGGTCGGTTTCCACGGCCTCAGAACAAGCCAGACCCTTACCATGCACCCCAAGTTCTCGGATGATGCCCCGGAAACACCGATACCCGGACACGACCGGGGGGACTACGTAGCCATCCTGGCTCGGAAGTAGGGGGGATCGGTGCAGATCGAGCACCAGGTGGTGATCGCTTGCCCCCCTTCCCGGGTCTTTGCGTACATGGATGATGTCAGTCGGGAGCGGGAATGGCAGCCGAGCATCGTGGAGGCCTCCAAAGACCCGCCAGGGAAAACCGCCGTTGGTACGCGGAAACGCTACCTGAGTGAGTTCATGGGTCGTCGCATTCAAAATACCTATGTGACAACACTCTTTGATCCTGGCCGACGGGTGAAGTACGAGACGACGCCTGACTCCGTCCTTCGGGCCAGGGTGAACCTTCGGTTTGACCCGGAGGGGGCTGGAACGAGAGTGACTATGGTTTTCGAGGGAAAACTTACCGGGCCTCTCAGGTTCATTCCCCAGAAGGTGCTGGAGGGCGTATACCACAATGAATTGAGGACCACCCTGACCTTATTGAAGGAGCGCCTGGAGGGTGAGGGGTAACCCCGCCAGGACAGACCCCACCAAGACAGAGGTTGTGCGGATACCCTGTGCCGTGGCATACTGGGGGGATTCCCTAAAGCAAAATGAAGGCAGGCGTGAGACCTGCCCCCGCCCGGGTCCCGCCGGGAAAGAGGTGCACAATGGGACGAGTGACCGCCGACCCCTCCGTAGTTCTCCTTACCTCCGTGTTCACCCTCCTCCTAGCCTGCGGCCCGGCTGGGCCGGGCGGAAGTGGATCGAGCCCGCCGCCTCCCCTTCATCTCGCTGATATGGCACCCAGCTTGAGCGAGGCTTCCCAATCCATCGCAGAGCTCTTCACGACCGACGTTCCACTGGAGTTCGTCCTGGCCGCCGACTTCGATCAACTCGGAAAGGACCGAGGCCAGGAGAGCGAGGACCGTCCAGCTCAGATTCTCATGAGAGGGCTGGATGGAGGGCTCGTGGAAATCCCCATGCAGGTGAAAACCAGGGGGATATTTCGGTTGCAGAGACGTATCTGTCCCGATCCACCCCTTCGCCTGAACCTCCCCGAAACCAGTCCTCAGGGGACCGTTCTGGACGGTCAGGACAAG
>JBDRDQ010000104.1:0-2704 GCA_043820695.1 Gemmatimonadota bacterium
CGGCAGGAGATCCGGGTCCTTTTCTCCCCGCGAGTCGACGCCACGATCCGGATCGTGAATTTGGATGAGGAGTACGGGCACCGGGAGTTCTCCCTCTCTTCCGACATACCGGTCGGTCCTCCAGGTGACTGGGGCAACTACCTGAGGGCCCCGTGTCAGGCGCTGGCCCGCCGGTTCGGGGAGGCCGGTGGCGCCCCCGGTCTGCGCGGTTTCGATGCCCTGGTCTCCTCCACCCTTCCCGTGGCCTCGGGACTATCCTCCTCTTCGGCCTTGGTCATCGCCATGGGCCGTGCCGTACTCAAGGCCAACGGTCTCGATATCCCCACCCTGGAGTTCGCCGAGGAGATGGCTCGGGCCGAGCGATACACGGGGACCCAGGGGGGAGGCATGGACCAGGCCATCTCGGCGGGGGGGCGGGCCGGCCACGCCAGCCGGATCGAGTTCGACCCTTTGCGGATGTTCGAGACTCCCATTCCTTCGGACTGGCGTTTCGTGGTGGCCCACACCCTGGTTCGGGCCGAGAAATCCGGCCGGGCCCAGGAGGCCTACAACAGCCGGACCCGGGAGTGCAGGGAGGCATTGGAAACCGTGGCACCCTACACGGCAACCTCGACCGACCCCCCGGGTCATCCACTGGGCTACCCACTGGGCTATCCCCAACTCCTGGACCGCATTTGCCCTCAGGAGCTGGTCGAACTCGGAGAGAGGCACCTGGACAGCGTCCTCGCAAGGCGCTTTCGCCACGTGGTGACGGAGGGCGCCAGGGTCTACGACGCCGAGCATGCCCTGAAACGGGGCGACCGCCTCACCTTCGGACTGCTCATGAACAGCTCCCACGAGAGCCTTCGGGAGGACTACGAGGTGAGCTCGCCGGAGCTGGACACTCTCGTGGGGATAGCCCTTGGGGCTGGGGCCACGGGAGCCCGCCTCACCGGGGCGGGTTTCGGGGGGTGCATCGTGGCGCTCGCTGCCCCGGACCGGCTGGACGCGGTCCTGGCCGCCCTGGCGGAAGGGTACTACCGGAGCCGGGGGCTCCCCGGAACCCTGGACCATGTGCTCTTCGTGGCCGAAGCATCGGCGGGGGCTTCGGTGTCGGAACTCTGATCGGTCCCCACCCCCCCGCAGCCCGACCCCCTACCCGATCCCGAACTTGGGTAGGACCCGGAACACCCCCGCCATGGCGGACCCGGCGATAGCCAGGCATACGACGCCCCACCCCATGTTTCCATAAAGAAGGAACCCGATCCCGAAAAGGGCCCCGTAGACCGCCGACAGCGCCAGGAACCAGCCCAGAAATCCAGCCGCGACGCCACCTGCCTCGGGTCCGGGATCGTTCGGGCCAAGATTCAGGATCCGCCTCCACCCGGCCCCATACGGTCGGATTTCCGCATAGTAGCTCCGAAGCGTCTCCTCAGCCGCCGGCGCCGTGAGGAAGGTCACGGCCAACCACCCCACCGTGGTGAGAGCGACCCCTATCACCAGCTGGAGGGAGGGATCCATGGCCTCGAATCCAAGGTTCGTATGGACGAACTGGAAGTAGATGGCCACCAGGAAGGAAATCAACATGGCCGCCATCTCGCTCCAGGCATTGACCCTCCACCAGAACCAACGCAAGAGGAACACGAGGCCCGTCCCAGCCCCGATCTGCAGAAGGATCTGGAAAGCCTGCAGGGCGTTCTCCAGCCAAAGGGAGACGATGCCGGCCAGGATGATGAGGCCGACCGTCGTCGCCCTCCCCACCGTCACGTAGTGCCGGTCTTCCTCTCCGCTGTTGATGAAACGCCGGTAGAAGTCGTCCACCACATAGGAGGCGCCCCAGTTCAGATGGGTGCTGATGGTGGACATGTAGGCGGCCGCCAGCGACGCCACCACCATGCCCAAAAGACCGTGTGGCAGGAAGACGAGCATGGCTGGATAGGCCAGGTCGTGCCTGATAATGGATGGGTCCAGGTTGGGAAAGGCCACCTGGATGGAGTCCAGGCTCGGATACACCAGGAGGGAAGCCAGGGCGACGAGGATCCAGGGCCAGGGCCGAAGGGCATAGTGGGCCACATTGAACCAGAGGGTGGCGCCCATGGCCTCCTTCTCGTCCCGTGCTGCCAGCATCCGCTGGGCCACGTACCCGCCACCACCCGGCTCCGCCCCCGGATACCAGGTGCTCCACCATTGGACGGCCACGGGCACGATGAAGACCGCGGCAGCCGTCCTCCAGTCGGTAAAGTCGGGCAGAAAGGAGATCTTGCTCTGAAGCTCCGGGTTGGAGAAGAGCCCGGTGAGCCCGCCCACTTCGGGTTGGATGACGGCGAAATAGGCGGCAGCCACCGATCCCACCATGGCGATGACAAAGAGGAGGAGGTCGGTCACCACCACCCCCCAGAGCCCGGAGGTTGCCGAGTAGAGAACGGTGACGGCCCCCCGCCAGGAGCACCACCTCGTACTTACCTACACCCAGAAGGACACCGCCGATCTTGATGGCCGCCAGGGTGACGGTGGCCATGATCATCACGTTGAAGAAGACGCCCAGATAGAGGGCCCGGAACCCCCGGAGGAAGGCGGCCGGCTTCCCCGAGTACCGAAGCTCGTAGAAGGCCATGTCGGTCAGCGCTCCCGACCTCCGCCAGAGCTTCGCGTAGAAGAAGACCGTACACATCCCAGTGATGACGAAGGCCCACCAGAGCCAGTTCTGGCTCACGCCCCCGGTCCG
>JBDRDQ010000105.1:0-5693 GCA_043820695.1 Gemmatimonadota bacterium
GAGGCGGGCCGCCGCCTGCACCGTCACCCGGGACTCCCCCATGTCGCTTTGGAAGGCCAGAACTCGGGCCAGGGTCAACTCCGCTTCGATACCGGTGAGCCGGAGGCCGCCCTCTTCGGCGCTCCGGCATTTAGGGCATCTGCGGGTCAGGGAAAAGGCGCCGCTGGAGCTGGCGGCGAGGCTGGCGCTGCTGGCAACGCCGGGAGCGTTGGCGCCGCTGGCGCGGTCGGTCGAACTCGCACCTCCGAGTTCCTCGCCAGGTCGCACGAGAAGAATCTTCCGGTCGTTGAAGGTGAGGTCCTCGAAGAGGAAACCGCACTCTGCGCAGTTCCGCCGGCCCACCCAGGCCACGTCCCCGAAACGGACGCGCCGCAGGAGAGGAGGGGTCCACCGGCTCATCCAGCCCCGATCGGGAAGCTGACGTCCGTAGCGCCACCACGCTTCCTCGGCCAGATTGGCCTGACCGACCTTCACGATTTCAAGGGGTCCCACACGGAAAAGGGCGATGTTGTCGGTCTTCGAAAGGAGCCGGACCTCCTTCGACACCAGCCTCTCCAGCTCTTCCAACGCCTCCCATCGGGATTCCAATGGAACCAGGCTCCATCTTCGACAGGACCGGCACACCACCCAGAGCCTTCCACGGTGAAGGTCGTAGGCCACCCGGTTTCCAAAGGGGAGGTGTTCCAGGATTCGTACTTCCTGAAAGGGAGCACGGCAGACGAGGCACCGGGAGTACATGGGGACATTCTCGTGTAATGCCCTCCTCGTTGGCAAACTGGTCGGCCGCCCGGAGGGGAGGTTCCGGTGCTACATTCATCCCGGGAACCCTTTCCGGTCTTGACTAGTAGGACATGCCATCGGGAAGACTCAGGTCGACCTTTCCTCGAACCCTGGTCCTGGACATCGAATATGTTTACCGCCACTGCCCGTCGCTTGGCCCTCTCACTTCTTCTCTTCCTCACCCTTCCGGTTTCCCTCACCCTTCCGGCTTCCCTCAACGCCCAGGGGGCCTGTCAGGGGGAATACCGACAGTTCGACTTCTGGATTGGAGAGTGGGACGTCGTGAACCGAAACCGCCCTGACGCGGAGGCCCGCTGGTATGACACGGGAAGCGCCACGGCACGGATATACCCGGTGGTGGCCGGATGCGGCATAGTCGAGCACTGGAGGGGCCGGGCCTATGGGGAGTTCCTGGTGGGATTCAGTCTTCAGGCCTTCAATCCCCAGGTTGGACAGTGGGACATGGTCCTTCTTTGGCCCAACTCCGGTGAGCCTCGCTTCGGGGAGCTGGCCGGTGGGTTTCGACTCAACCGGGGGGAGTTCTACAGCCGGGGGCTTTCTGCAGCGGGGGACACAACCGTTTCGCGCTTCACCTTCTCTGACGTCACTCCGAATTCTTTTCGGTGGCAGGACGGATTCTCGACGGATGGCGGCAGGGTCTGGGACTCGGGCTGGATCCAGGAGTTCTCCCGCCGCGAACCCCTCTACCAGGGCCCGGTTCTGAACGGCCCCTCCGTCACTACCCTGAGGTGTCCCGGTCCGGAGTATCGGGGCATGGATTTCTTGGTGGGTGAGTGGGAGGGAACTACCGCAGCGGACTCGGCCGAGGCGGAAGGAATGGGACTATTGGCAAATGTGGCACCCATCCTGGAGGGCTGCGGGATGATGGAGCGGATCTCGGCCATCGGGCAGAGCTCAGCCTGGGAGGTGTTCCGGGTGCGTGCATTTGAGCCGGCGCAGAACCAATGGGTGGAGTACCGGCTGGATACGCGGTGGCCCATCCTCCAGCGGCTGGTGGCGGAAGTTCCGCCCGCCGGCGCGCCATGGGTGTTCCAGACTCCTGGTGACGGAACCGAGGACGGGAGCCTTCGGGTGACCATGATCCGAAGTGTCGACGGAACCGTCACCTGGGCCGATGAACGATACAACGCCGAGACCAGCCTGTGGGAAGCGAGCCCCCTGGTGGTTTACTCTCAGAGGCTGGGAGCTCCTTCCTTGGGAGGATAGCCGTCATCAGGTAAGGGCTGGGTAAGGGCTAGGGAAGATCCGTCCCCCTACATGTACTCCCCGGGGCCGCCTTCTTCCGGAGAGGGCGCCCGAACGCCATCGGTGATGGGCCTTGGGGAAGGAAGCAAAAAGCCACGTGTGGCCGTTGTTTGACGGTCCTTTGACGCACGGGGTTCAAATTGCGTGAGTGTACGGGGGGGTCCTGACCGCCAGTAGCCTGCACTGCCCTGTGGGGAGGAGTGGCTATGCTCGAGACGTTCATCGATGCACCTCAGCGCCACAAAAGCCTCACGGTCTTTCCGGTCATCGCCCCCCAAGGGCCCATCCTCCCCTACCTCCTTTCCACCGAGATCGGGGGAACAGGCGCCCTGACCCTAAGAGAAAGGGGCGGGGAGACGGCCACCATGCTCCTCGCCAGGAATAACAGCCTTCATGCCCTCCTGATCCTTGAGGGCGAGCCGCTCCCCGGTGGGAGCCCGGGCCGTCTGGTCGAGCGGTCCATTCTCCTGGCAGGGAAACGCGTTACCCAGATTCCCCCGTCATCCAGGGAGAGCGGGGGCTGGGTAAGCCCGGATCAGGAGGCCGAAATCACCGAGTGGTTGGAGAGCTTCCCCTTCCATCCCCAGCAGGTAGGGTTGCTTGCCTTTCATGGGAGCCGGATGCTGGGACTGGAAGCGCTCGGCGCCGCCAACCTCTACAGCCTCTTGCATCGGCGTCTTCTGATCCGGTTCCTGAAGGAAGCCCTGACCGACCGAAACCACGCCGGCGGAGACTCGGCCGCCCTGGAGGCTGAAGCCCAACACACCGTGGACGCCATCGAGAACGCGGACCGGATAGCCACCAAGAGGGTGGGGCTCGGGGACTATCGGTCCCTGGTCGGCACGGTTTCCGGTGGGGAGTTGATACACGAAGGACATTTGGTCCACCTGTCGGTGCGCCCTGCGCCGGTCGGAGCGGCCGCCACTCAGCCCGCGAGAGGAGTCAGCTGATGCTCCTGGCCTTCGTGGACACTCCGCAGCGTCACCAGCGGCTCACCATCTTCCCGGTGGTGGCTGCCGACGAACCCCAGCTTTCTTATCTCCTGATGATGGATGCATTGACCAGAGGCGTCCTCACCATCGAGGAGAAAGGAGCGGGAAAGTCCCCCCACCTCATCGCCCGGAACCGTGGCTCGGAACCCGTCCTCATTCTGGATTGCGAGACGGTGCAGGGGGCGCGGCAGCACCACTCCACGAACCAATCGGTCCTCCTGGGACCGGAGAGCGTGACCAAGGTTCCCGTCTCATGTGTTGAGGCCGGGAAGTGGAGCTGTGAAGAAAGGGACAGAAGATTCTCGAGACAGTTGGCGAAGTTTCCACTTCTCGAAAGTCAGGTCGGGATCCTGGCCTTCCTGGGGCGCCAGCTGCTGGGCCTGGACGCTCTGGGATCCCCCGAACTCTATTCCCCCCTCCATCGCCGGCTCCTGACGGGGTACCTCATCACCGCCCTTGCCGCCGGAAAGAAGGCGAAGTCGGAGTCACCGGCAGAGGATGGCGAGATCCAAGCCTTGGCCAATGCGTTGCAGAGCGCCTATCGGCTGGCTGCCCCCTGTCCGGGCCATGGAGAATACTGCACACTCCACGGTGAGATCTCCGGGGGAGAGCTGCGCCATAACGGCCACCTCGTGCACCTTTCGGTGTTTCCCAACGGCGCGGCAGCCTAAGTACCGGTTGGACTCCGCCCAAAGAGTCGATGCCCGTGGACCGGCGGTCCACGGGCATTCCTGTGGGGACCCGTCGCAATCCAGCGATCATCCGCTCCGCTGAACCAAGGTGGGTCTCGTTACAGAGGGGCGACATGGCTGGATGGGACGGAAAGGGTCGAATCAGCCGCTCCCCGTCACCTCCACCAAAACCGTCACCGCAGCCTGAACCAGGCGGGTTACAGCCCCCATGTATTCGAAGTCCACCGTGTCCCAGCTGTCGGTGGGGCGATGGATGTGAGGGGTGGTGTCCCCGTTCCTGTACTCCTCGGTGAGGCCCACGGCGGGCATCCCAAGCCGGCGGAAGGCCGAGTGGTCGGAGCCCGACTCCTGCGTCACGTGGATCGTGCTCGCGAACCCGGAGGCTTCCGCCACCTGCCGGTAGAGGTCGAGGGCCCCGTCGTAAGGGATTTCCAACTCGAAGGCGCCGTCCCCGTCTCCATCCCATCCCATCTGGTCGATCGTGTGGACGGCCACCACCTCTTTCCCTTCATCTACCAGCAGTTCCGCGAACGCCCTACTCCCCACCAGGCCTCGTTCCTCCTCATCGAAAAGGACAAGGAACACGTTCCTTCCCCGCACCGGGAGGGCGCCGAGCTCCTGGGCAACCGCCAGCACCACGGCGCACCCGGTGGCGTTGTCGCTGGCGCCGGGTGACCTCTCAACGGAATCGAAATGGGCCCCTATCACGACGTACTCGTCGCTCCCGGTGGTGCTGGGCAGGAGCGCGTAGACGTTCTCTCCGTTCTCCCGGTAGGGTTGGCGAAGAGGCTCCAACCCCATGGACTCCAGAACCGATGAGAGATACGCTCGCACCGCCACCCGGTTCTCCGGCGTTCCCCGGTTCTGGAGTGTTACGCCAGGGGCAATTTCCGCCCCACCGGTAAGCCGTTTGACGATTTCCGTCTGGAAGGTGACGAGGGGGGAGCTGGATTCCTGGGCGTGAGCGTTGGCGCCCCCTTGGAGAAGCAAGAACGCCCCAAAGAACAACGGCCATTTTTGTCCAGCCATCATCACTCTCCCCCACCTGCTCCACCGCGTCCACCCCGCGCATTCCCGCCCTGCTCCACCATGCCCCGATCCCGCTCCTTTTGCAGGAAGGATCGGCCGTCTTCCATCCACTTGGGCGCCGGCTTATCCCACAGGTAGTGGTCGTAGAACTGCCGCATCCTGATCTGGAAGTCCCGCTGGTTCTCGTAGACCGCCAGGTGATGAGGCTCACCGGGGTAGGACATGAGAATGACGTTCTCCTTCTCGTTCCACCGGAGGCCATTGTAGAACTCCACGGCCTGAAGCCATTCCACCGATCCGTCCGCCGTCCCGTGGAGGATGAGGAGGGGGGTGTTCATGTTGCCTGCATTCGGGGTGGCCGACTGATCCAGGAAGAGGTAAAGGTCATCGTAGGGATTCGTCCCGAGGCGCCCCTGCCCGTACGTGTCGTAGCCGTGCTGGTTGGTACCGGAGCTCTTCCAGAGCTGGTTGAAGTCGCTGACCAGGTTCGTAGCCGCGGCTCCCGCCACGATGGCGGCGAAGCGGTCCGAGTGGGTCGAGATGTAGGCCGATCCCTGGCCGCTGAAGGAGTGGCCATGGAGCCCGATCCGGTCCGGATCCACGTACCCCATTTCGATGACCTTGTCGATGGCCAGGTTGATGCACTCCAGCATCTGGCCATGGGTGTCCCCTAGCCGGTAGTGGATGTCCGGGTTCATGACCAGATACCCGGCGCTCACGTACTCGGCGAACATGGGCGTGTCCCGGGAGGTGGGCGTGGGATAGCTGTGGAGGTTCTGTGACATCTTCTCGTAAAAGCTCATGACCATGGGGCGCCGTTCACCCTCAACGTAGTCGTAGGGGATGCCCAAGGTGCCCTGAAGACGGACGCCGTCCGAGGTCTCGTAGTCGAAGAGGATCCTCCGGCCCCAGTTGAACTCGGCCTTCTGGGGGT
>JBDRDQ010000106.1:0-2606 GCA_043820695.1 Gemmatimonadota bacterium
CAGGAAGATCAACCCTGAGAGCATGAGACCGTACGTCTGGGGCTCGGGAGTGACGGTGGGAGGCACCTGGGGCACCTGAGTCAACCTGGGAAGCCCCTGGGTCTGGACCAAGAATTCCTGGCTGGCCCATAACGGGTTGCCCCCCACGCTCATGGTGGTCAACACCGACCACTGATGGAATCCGTTATAGTTGAGGTAGTTGTCCGTCGCATAGTCCCTGAAAGCCGAGAGGTACGAAGCACTGGTGTAACGGCCGACCTCCCCTGAAGTGAAGTACCAGATGGCAGCGTGGATCCCAGACCAAGCCTGGGTCTGGCTCAGCCCAGAGAACTGGCCAATGGACCCATACGTTTGGAACAGCGACGAGAGGAACGCTGTTTTCTTATATGACTCCAAGCCACTGGCTCCTAATCTCGCCAGGGAAGTGTTTCCACCGTCGAGGTTGGAAACGACCGCCGCCACGACCTGGCCCTGAACGGCAAAATTGAAGAAGTCCACGCAATAGAGGGACATGGCTGCATCCGTGGGATTTCCCCCTATGGCGCGAAGCGTCCCTGCGTACGGGCCGACATAAATCCCGCCAAAGGACGCTCCCTGATACTGGCCCGGATTGTTGTACGTGTACTTCACCGTCCCCTGATCCGGGAGAGCCGGGGCGATCTGGGCTGCGACCGGCTGAGCCAGCAACATCCCCAGGCCGAATAAGATGATCCCGAACTTTTTCATTGTCTTTCCGCTTCCGTTCGCCTGCGAGCTAAAGAGTCATGCGCTACCGAGCGGAAAAGATTGCAAGGCATGTGCCCCCATGCCCCTAATTCTCAGGGAATCGGAATCCTCAGATCAAAACCAGGGAAAAATCGAAATTGTGATGTCTAAGTTATTGCAGGACAACGACTTGAAGAATGGCGGTTCCGCGGACTCCCTGCCGGTCGGTCCCCCGGAGTCTCCAATCCAGGACACCAGGGAACTTTCTTCCTGTTGCAGAGACGCAACTGTACGTCTTTTCGGTGCCGCGAAACGTCGACACCACGTCTAATGCCCGGTTTGAAGGCTGGAAAGGATTTCTTCCGCCTGCTCTCCAGCTTTTTCGATACAGGAATTCATGCTGATGCCATGGAAGGAGCTCCCGGCAACCCACAGTTTCGGGAGGTCATTCAGTCGGTCTTGAATCCTGGCCATCCGGTCCCCGTGCCCAACCGTATACTGCCCGATTCCAAGGGGCCACCGATAGACCCTGGCGAAGAGGGGGGGTGCTTCCAACCCCATGGTGTCCCTGAGGTCCGATCGAATCTCAGAGACCAGAGCCCCCTCCCCCTCGACCACCGCCTCAGGATCGTGAGCACCGCCGACCATGGCTCGAAGGAGGACCTTTCCTTCCGGCGCCCGGCCGGGGAAGATGCTGGAGTCCCATAGGCACCCGAGAATCCGAGGGCCTGTCCCCCGGGGAACCAGAAACCCGAACCCCTCCGGCGCCCCACCCATGGCTACCGCATCGAAGGCCAGGGCAACCACGGCCAGCCCCGCGGTACGAATCTGACCTACGGTGCGGGACAGACGCTCGTCGAGGTCCTTGAGAAGGGGGCCGGCCCGGGGTGCCGGAACCGCGATCACCACCGCGTCAGCGGAGACCGCCTCCCCAGCGGCCGCCCGAACCACCCATGGAGCCATGGAAAGGCCCGGGTCGCTGCTTCCCCCGGTTCCCTCCAAGCCATCTTCCAGGCCCTCCTCCAGTCCCCTACCGACCGATACCACCTCCACCCCATAACGGACCGAGTCGCCCAACTCCCGTGCCGCCGCGATGGGCAGGGTGTCCAGCCCTTGCCGGAAAGAGGTGAGAGTCCCCCCCGGCCCCGCCGGGCCTCCCGGCTGGACCAGATCCTCCACGTCCTCACCCCGCCGGCGCCGCTCCTCCACCTCGCGCCTTGCAACCCGACGCCCCTTCATCCGCCCCAACATGGCCTTCACCAGCCCCCCGTGCTCCGCCTCCATGGCCGCCATCTTGGGAAAGGAGCTGGCCAGGCTCAGTTCGTGGACGTTCCCGGCAAATACCCCCGAGACCATGGCGTCGATGAGGACCGAGGCAGCCTCCCTACCAATCCGGCGCGAGGCGAAATCGAAGATGGACTCATCCACCCCTTCCGGCTTTCCCCGGGCAAACGGTTCGCCAAGCACCCGAAGGCGACCCCGCAATGAAAGGACAGGACTCTTCAGAAACCCCACGGGACCCGAGGGTAGGAGATGGAGTTTGCCGCTCCGGTAGAGGAAGCGTTTGCCGGCCGATCCGTCCGCCCGTTGGACCTCTCCTTGAAGCCCGAGGCGACGGACCAGGGCCGGAGTCGTGGGAACGTTGTCGAGGTATCCGTTCGGACCTCTCTCGATCGTGAAGCCATCGATCCGGTCCGTTTGGATATTCCCCCCGGGCCGGCTCGATGCCTCCAGCACCAGCACATCCAGCCCACCCGGAACCAGGGACGCCCCGTCCTTCAGGTGGAGAGCCGTGGTGAGGCCGCCGATGCCGCCGCCCACGATGACGACGCGTCTCATACCGTCCGGCTGAAAACCGGCCCCTCCCCCGCCTTGGCCTCCAGGTAACGGTCGAAAGCCAT